>JAFGEK010000075.1 GCA_016931625.1 Deltaproteobacteria bacterium
ATGTTATGGACCCCCGCGTTCGCGAGGGTGACGATGAAAAGGTTATTATGGTATTTTTGCAAGTGGCTCAACTAGTTAATTATTACGGTGGCGATTATTCTTAAGTTTAGTTATCTTCTAAAGCTGAATCAGCAGTATTGATTTGCATAGCTATAGAATCACTTTCTGAGGTGATATTTTCAATTTCACCTTTAGCTGTAGAAGTTTCGGATGCTGTGGTAATATCTGTTTTAGCATTTTTAGATTTAGAATGTTTATTTTTACCATTTTTATTATTTGAGCGCTTGGTTGGTAGTGCAACTTCGCCTTTTAATAAAGCCAACTCACTAATCGCTTCATAATATTGTCTACCTAAAGATGAGACTTTATCTTCAAGAGTTTCAACTTTGCCTTTTGATATAATATCAATACGTCGAAGTTGCTCAGCATAGTGATGTAGCTTGCTCAATTCTCCTTTTTGTTTATTAATGGTTTCACGGGCGGTGTTAAAATTTGTTGTCAATTTTTCATGCTCTTGTTCAAGTTTTATAATTTTATCTTTTAGCTCTTGTTCATTTGCAAAACCAGTATGAGATATCGTTGCAGATTGATCAGTATTGGATGGTTTGTCTGCATTGATAGTAGTGATTGGTTCAACTTTAGCAGTATTAGTTTGGTCTGCATGAAAGCTTTTAGTATTGGTGTTGTTTGCAGCCAAATTGTCATTTTCAGAACTAGGAACAGGCGAAAAAGCCGGACGGGAGGCAAGTTTGCGCTCATATTGTTCCGCTTGGGTGCGCAATTGAGATTTAAGCGATTTAGCTTCTTCTTGAGTGGTATGGTTCTTTTTACGAATAGCAGCAAGATCTTTTTTTAATTGCTGCAGTTCGGTATTTCGTTCATCAGATTTTTTAGTAATCTCACGTTCGCGAATTTGGCTTGCTTTTATTTCTTCAACGGTTTTTGCGTGATCGGCCTTGGCTTGGGTTAGTTGTTTCTGTAAAGCTCGACTACGCTGCCAAGTAAAAAGGGCAAGAGCAAAAAAAATAACGGCAATGACTATTGCAGTGCTAGTATTTGTCGAAAATGATTGTGTTAGTATTGTAGCGCTAACAGCGGCAAATAATTCGCTAAGCATGGTTGACCTCTAAAATTACCCGCAGCATTTGCGGGGTTAAAAAGACACAACTTTTAAAAAACAAATCAGCTCCTTAACACTTGTGAAGAAATAATTAAAGCCATGTAGGTTTAGTCTTGTAAAAAAGTACTTTTATTAGCCATTTTTGGGGAAAACCCACTGATATTTTAGGGTGATATCCCTCTAACGCGTCTTTAAAAAAAACAAACATAATAACTTACGTAATAGCAGTAAAAATCAATAACCACCAAATAACAGGAGCCTTACCGTGCTGCTAGTAACCACAAAACATAAATAAAAAGTTAAAAAATATCGGGATACCACAAGAAAATGAAAAGTGAGGCAAAAAACTTATCTCTCCTAATCATGCTTTTAAAAAAGGCAGTACGGTAGGCTTCGGTGCGAGTGCGAATTTTATTGAGACTTTAGTAACAGAAAATGACGTGGTTGAGGGTTTATTTTGCAACTTATTAGTAACTTATTATTAAGGAGCCGATTATGTTACGAAAATTGAGAGTAACTTATTTAATTATAGTCTCTATAATTATTGCCACTACAAGCATAAGTGCACCTAAAGCACAGACTAATGTTGGAGTTGACTATAGTTTGCCGCGTAGTACTCCTGCGGCAGAAGGGGTTAATGCCCAAAAACTGGCTCGGCTTTTTAATAATTTAGCTACTACCGGTAAACCAGTGAATACTATTTTGATTGTTAAAAATGGTAAAATAATTGCCGAAGCATATAAATACCCTTATGGGCCGCAGTATAAGCGCCAGCTTTTTTCAGTTACTAAAAGTATTATTTCTATTCTGATAGGTATTGCTATTAATGACGGACTATTTAAAGGTGTTGACGAGCATATGGTTGATATTTTTAATGATCGAAAAATAAAGTACCTCGATGAGCGCAAACGCAAAACAACATTGCATGATTATCTTAGTATGCAAGCAGGTATTGATTGGCAAAATGATAAAGTTAATTTAAATATGTATGATGCTTTTGAACAAATGATTAATAGCAGTGATCCCACGCAGTATGTTTTGGATCTCCCCGCGCATATTGATCCTGGTACTGGCTTCTTCTATCATAATGGCGTTTCTCATTTATTAAGCGCTGCTATTCAAAAGCGCGCACGTAAATCTACATTTGATTATGCTCAAGAGAAGTTATTTACGCCTTTAGGTATTAGTGATGTTTATTGGGCGGCTGATAAACTTGGTACAACGCATGGCGCTTTTGGTCTTTATTTACTTCCTGAAGATATGGCGAAAATTGGACAGTTAATGCTTAATAATGGTGCTTTTAATAATCAGCAAATAGTACCGGCAGCCTGGGTAAAGCAGTCCACAAGAAAACAAACAAAAAATAGCTTTTTAAATGACAACGATGGTTATGGGTATCAATGGTGGGTAAATAAGGATACTTTTTTTGGCCGTGGTTCTGGGGGTCAGTATATAATTGTGGTACCAAAATTAAAACTAGTGGCGGTATTTTGCAGCAATTTAACCGGTGAAGATGAAGACTGGGAATTGCCCGAGATATTGTTTAATCTTTACGTAACCCCAGCAGTTACGGGTAAAGGCTCTTTAGCGGCAGACAAATATTTAGCAAATGCTATTGCGGCATATGAACAAAAGCCCAAAGCAAAAAAAGTAACTTATTCTTTACCAGCACAAAGTATCGATGGCGCTGAATATTTAATAGAAGATAACAGTACCATTAGTTTTGCAATCTCTAGTCCTGGTGAAATTTCAGCAACTTGGGAGGTTGGCAATAAAGAATATAATGTTATCGTAGGGCTTGATGGAGTTGAGCGTATCAATCAACTTGCAAGCTTTAGTCAACCAGAATTAGCCAGTGCTATGTCAGCTATTGGACATTTTGACGAGCATACACTTATTGCACGGTTAACTTGGTTGAATGGAGCAGACGATTTAATAATGACTATGGATTTTAGTAAAGATCAACCAGTATGGGAAATTTTAGCGGCCTTAAATAATAAAAGGGTTATGGGTAGGCTGACAGGAGTTAAGAAGAATTGAATTAATGACAATTGAAAATAACCACAAAATAAAAATAGAGGGTTTTCCCTCTTTCGTTTTTGGTTTAAATATATTTCTAATTGTTATAAAGTAATAACCATGAACTCGACTACGCTAGAAAAGAATGATGGCCTTTCAGAGTTTGAGCATCGCTTGCTACTAGTAGATGATGATGCATTTAATCGAGATGGTATGCGACCATTTTTTATACGCGCTGGTTTTAAAGTATTTGAGGCCGGTGATGAAGATAATGCTTGGCAAATTATTCAACAGAAAAATGTCGATGTTGCAATTTTAGATTTAGCAATTCCAGCTGAACCTGGGGCAGCAACTGATCATGATCGTGGTAGTCTTCTGGCTTGGCGTATAAAACAAAGTTATCCAGATATTGGTATTGTTTTATTTTCGGCTTATGAAGATGTTGCTGCTACATTTTTAGATAAAGTAAAAGAGGGTATACGTGGTATTGCTTACCAACTTAAGGGGTGTTCACCTGCAGATTTGCTTAAAACTGTTAATGAGGTGATGGCCGGAAAAGTATTAATAGATAATGTAATAACAGTTAAACAACAGGCCAGCTATAATAATTTTGTAGATAAACTTACGGATGAAGAAAAACCATATGTTGAATATGCGGTTAGCAGTATTGCAGCTCTACCACCTCGCTTGCTTCAGGTCACCCGTTTTTTAGCAAATTCTTTCAATGTTGACGGTATTAGCAAAGCTTTGAATGTTTCGCATAAAACGGCAGAAAATTATATTGGGCAAGTATATGATAGACTAGGGCTTACTGAAATGGGGCATGTGGCACCCAATCTGCGTAAATCCGTAATCATTGTTAAATCATGTATGTTATATGATTTGTCATATAACTAAAACAGGTAGCCAACCGGTAACCGTCATACCCTTTCCGGGGCTGCTATTAATATTAAAGTCACCTTGCAGCGATGTGATACGAGCGTTCATTGAAATTAATCCAAAGCTACCACGTTCTTCAGCCTGCAAACGGTCTTGCAGTGAGATGCCTATACCATTGTCTTTAACGGTAAATAAAACACGATTATTTTGTTTATAAATATCAACTTGAACATGAGTTGCTTTGGCGTGAGCAACGATATTATCTAGAGATTGTTGTACTACGCGATAAAGAGCATGACGAGCATCAACAGATAGTATGCTGTCAACTGACGATGAAATATTAACTTGTGTAGTAATAGCAGTATGTGAAGCGAATTTTTCAATCAGTAAGTTTAAAGGGCGACATAATCCTTTGTCGAGATGACGAGGTGCGAGATTATTACACACATCTCGTACCATTTGAGCGGCGACGCCCACGTCATCAATACATTTTTCTAAAACTTGTTGCGTTGTTTTCGGGTCATCAAAAGCAGTTTGTCGACTAAGTTCGAGTTGAAATGGTAGTCGGCCTAAAAATTGTTGAATCGTATCATGCAACTCTTGCGATATACGTAAACGCTCTTTTTCTTGAATAATAGCGATTTGGATAGGAAACTGTCGTAATTGATCAATGTGCGCAGCGGTTAAAAGTAAAGCGGCTTGTTGTGCTACTAAATCTACAATTTCAAGATCACGCTCATCAAAAACCTCATCGGTCCAACGTTTGCCAAAACCCAAGACTCCAATAGGTTGTCCAGATGTAATTAAAGGAACAATAATTTCTAAGGTATTGGCAGGTTTCACATAATTAATGTACTTTATTGTTGGTTCGTTAATATAATCACGATATGAAATTGCGCCAATGTTTTTACGCAGAGCTGACGGTTCAAGAGTTTTTGGTAAGGATAAATTAGTACAATTACCCGAAGAGGCTGCTAACATAAGAGAGTCTTGTGTATCATTCCAAAGCCATATTGCCGCGCATTCTAATTCTAATTCTGTGACTATTGCTTTAACTATGGTTTCAGGTAAATTGGCTAAACCGCCAGGTCGTGCAACGTTATGACCAAAACGTCGAACCGCTGCATAGCTTATATCATCCCAGTGCCAAAGACGCGCAAAAATGCCATGCAGACCACTTTTTAATCCCCATATAATAATGACAGCAATAGCAGTGGCCATAAGCGCAAGAAAGAAAAACAAGCTGAGATTATTAGCTGCTATTGGTTTAATGATACGAAAAATCCATGAACCAATACCCGCTAGTAAAGCACTGAAGGCAATCATTAAAACTAAGAAAATAGTTTTAGGTAATCGTTGAAAGTTATGGTAGCGCACAACAACAATTGCAAAAGAAATTGCTAAAGGTAATAAGCCTAAACGTAAATCAAATCCATGCCAGCAGTATCCTTGACCAATAAAAGGATGCCCAAAATCAACGCTAAAATACGGTATCGCTGGTATTAGGCCAGCAAGAAGTAACCAACTTTGTCGTCTTATTCGGCGCGAAAAATTACGATGAAAAATTAACCAGAACTGACGAGAAATGAAAAAGAAATAAGCTAGAAATGTAATGGTTAACACTAAACTCATAGCTATAAGCAATAATTGTCTTTGCAAATCCCAAAACTGCACATTCCATTGATTTTGCCAAATAATGATAAAAGATATAATGAAAAGAAAGCAAGTGACAATGGCTACAAAGTTAAGTAATGGCATAAATAATCTTGGAGAATTTATAGTTTGAAATGGCAAAACTAGGGCTAGGCGTAAAAGCCAAAGTGCAGCAAATGCTGCAATTATACCTACTATAACATTACGTATAAATAAAGGCAATAATCCGCTAAAATCTGCGGTATAGACCGTTAACCAGATATTGCCAGCAAATAAACTCAGCGCAATGCCAGCGACATAATTTATTTTAGCTTTGGGGCGGGCACGATAGACCGCAAATGCCAGTAACCAGAAACAAAAGCCTACAATAAGGTCTGGTAGTTTTGCTTCAATAAGATTGGTCCAGGTGAATTTTTTTATTGGTATATCGAGATCGAGCTGTTGGTGATCTCGTAAAATTGTAAGCTGTATAGAAGAAATATCTTCGCGTGCAATAGATGTATAAGCATTGCTAGACCATCTGCCATACTCAATATACTCAAGTGCTACTAATACATCATTATATCTCAATTTATATTTATCAATGATTGGCCACCATGCAGGTGTAGCAGGATTAATATACCAAGCAGAACGAGCGAATGCTTCGCGACTTATCCAAGCATTGCCAGTTTGCGCGGAAATTATCGTAGGATATATAACACTGCGTTTTTGCGACCAGCTCGGCAAAAAACCACCGTAATCATGACCAAGCTCAAGGTAGAGATTAATTACAGTAAGGAGCAACAATATTGGTGCTAAGATTATGACGGTTTTTGGCCAAAAACCTCGTTGTGAATTTAATTTCACTGATGGTAACCTTTACTTAACTTAGAATTTAAATCAACTTTTAACGTCAGCAATAAGTTCATTTGTGATACGAAGGGCCATTTTGACTCCTCGATTTAATTACTTGAAGTTTGAACTTGTCCATTTAGATAGAGGACGTAAGTTACCTGTTGGTAAACTATAAAAATAGATCAATCAAGCTAAGGAGTAATTTATAAATAAGAATTAATTAAAAAAACGGCAAATATATATAGAAAATAAAGAAATTAAATATGCGTGCATAATGTTAAAAAGCAGATGAAACTAAGTATTGTTATGAGGTTAAGTATCGGTGGTGCTAATTTACAAATATAATGCACCGCGCAATGAGTAATTATGCATTGAAAATCGCGAATTCAGCACGGTAATTCATGGTAGGCAAAAAATAAAATAAACGCCAAACAAGATTGATTTCGGTTTTACATTTAAATTGTGGTTATGCTGTTATATTTTTATGATTAACATAGTGCTGGCTATCGCTTGCAAGTTGTTTAGTAATACAATAACAATAACTATTATTTATACTTATTTGGATTTTTAAAATGTTAATAAAGATTAAATTGTTGCTTATTATTTTAGGAATATTAAGCATGGGCTGTGATGCCGCTGGGTTGTTAAAAGCAGCGCAACAAGGCAATGGGGCTCGTGTCAGCGTTTGTTTAGCAAAAGGGGTCTTACCAACACAAACTGATGAACAAGGCAAAACAGCTTTACACTTAAGTGCAGAGAATGGATTTTTAAAGATAGTCACCATGCTGGTTGAAAAAGGCGCTGATATTAATGCTCGTGATTTTAAAGGTAGGACTCCACTATTTTTAGCGGTACAAGCATATGAAGATAAAATTGTTAAATACCTACTTAGTAAAAGAGCTGATATAAATATCGAGGATAAATTCGGTTGGACGCCGCTACACGTATCGTTAGAGCATCCCGGAGCGCATACCGCACATCTGCTAATAAGTCATGGGGCTAATGCTAAGGCCCGGACTAAATCTAGCGAGACTATGCTTCATTTAGCGGCCAAATTTGGTAATAACGAGATGATCGTCGAACTCATTAAGCTTGGTCTTGATGTGCAAAGCACAGATCGTTATGGTCGTACCCCTTTGCATTTTGCAGCGGCTGGGGCCATGGAGAAATACGCCGAGTTGCTACTAGCTAAAGGTGCAGGCATTAATGTTCGCGATAAATTTGGTAGAACTGCACTGCATATGGTCCGTCATGCTTT
Organism: Deltaproteobacteria bacterium; assembly: GCA_016931625.1. Classification (NCBI taxonomy): domain Bacteria; kingdom Pseudomonadati; phylum Myxococcota; class Myxococcia; species Deltaproteobacteria bacterium. The sequence goes on from JAFGEK010000075.1 coordinate 7,764, forward strand.
GATGGTTAAGGTGTTGTTAGCCCATAAAGCAGATATAAATGCCCAAGATAATATGGGTTATACACCACGGGCTCTTGCACAACGCCGTGGTTTACATGAAGTAAGTAAGATTTTACGTCTAAATGGTGCACAGGAAATTTTTGTAAAACCAGCAGCAGAAAATCAAAGCGTGATGAGATGGCTTACCATTGGTGATAAAGATCAACAGGTATTAATAATTAAAGTTGCAGATCAACAACATTTACCCGTTTTAGAAATTGACGGTCAAACAGAGTTAGAGGCTAGTGATCAAAATGAGGCGCTATTCTATTTAGTATCATCTTTTGATTTGAAAATTGCAAAGATCGATATTATTTCAGGCAATAGCAAAATTGTGCTACCAACACCTTCGCCAATTTATCGTATGCCTAAATCTCCACGCCACACTTGGTTATTACTCAGTAAGCAAGTAAGTGGTATAATGCGTTTTTACCATGATAATGACAAACAATTATTTCAGGTAGATCTTGCAACTTTGCGTCAACCATTAGCAGAACTGCCGATTTTTTGGCCCAAGCAAGGTATTGAGAGACCTGATTGGAGTGCTTTACCAAAATCAATTTGGAGTAAGCATTAAGCGTTAAAAAATACTAGGGCTATTAGAGATCTGCCATAAAAATGGTGCCATACGACATAACCGTTAGCATATTATATTTGAACTATATCAATATTTTAAATGACAAGTTCCCAAACTCTCCAACCATTTTGCACCAATGTGCCGTCACCTAATTTATATGGTTGCTCTGTAATACTGGCAATATAGCTAGCAACAATCATAGCTTCACCATAAAAATCACGTAATTTTGCAATACCTTTTAGTTGTGATGAAGTAGGACGATTTGAAATTTTACATTCAATTGCTATTAAGCGCTGATTAATTTCTAATAATAAATCAACTTCATTTCCCAAGCGATCTTGCCAATACCACAACGAAACATGGGGACTATACCAATCGCGCCATCTTAACCACTGGCCAATAACGTAGGTTTCCCATAGCGTCCCCACTTCGCGGCTATTCCATAGACTCTGGGGGGATTGAAAACGCATGAGAAATGAAGCTAGCTCACTATCAGTAAAATATAATTTTGGGGATTTAGTTATTCGTTTACCAAGCGAGCGATAATACGGTTCAAGCAATATTATTTGATTTGACGCCTGCAACACACTAAGCCATTGTTTGGCTGTAGTTGGTGAAATACCTACATCACGACCAATTTCTGACATATTTAATAATTGACCGGTGCGAGCTGCACAAGCCCGTAAAAATCTCTCAAAGTCGCGTAAATTACCTACATTTAGTAGATTTCTTACATCACGTTCTGCAATAAAAGGGTGCCAGACATCGTTAACAGAGGTTTTTACTGTCCCATGCTGGGATGGTCAAAGCCGCCCGCCTTTAGGCCTTAGCATTAGCTAAGTTTTCTTTAGGACTTGCTGGTCAGTGTTGGTGGTATCGTGGTGATAAGTGGGTAAAAAAATCACGCAAAAAACGATCGCTATGGCAAAAAGAAATCCGCTATTGGTTGTATGCAATAAGATTAGTTAACCAAGCATTTGAGGATACTGGCTGTACAACACAGCGCTGGTATCAGTGTGATGCTGGGGCAGACTTTCGTGAGCTGTTAAGGCAAGCATCTACATCACAACAATGGTATACGATTCGTGTTTGCCAAGATCGGATTACACTTGACGGTGACCGTCAACTGTGGGCGACAGTTGCTGCTGCTGAATTGGCTGGTAGCTACGAACTGGCGATCCCGCCAGGTAGAAAACGAGCCGCGCGTAAGGCATTACTCGACGTTCGCTATAAACAAGTAACATTAAAACCACAGAATGCTAATAAAGGTAGCCGCGAGCCATTTACATTATG
>JAFGEK010000076.1 GCA_016931625.1 Deltaproteobacteria bacterium
CATGACAAACTACTACACCTTGCCCATGTTGATCGCGGACATTTACCCGTGCTTATACTGCGGACATATACCGTATCAGTAACACGTGATGTTGCAATTTGGTTGTCAAAACTCCAAATTGCACATATAATGGAGTTATGTACTCCAGAAATATTGCACTCACCGATACGCGCAGCTTCTTTCTTTTTGGTCCGCGTAGCACCGGTAAATCTACCTGGCTCAGAAACGCTTTGCCTAAAGCGCTCTTTATTGACCTTCTCGATAGTGAGATTTTCACGACACTACTCGCGCAACCGCAGCGACTAGAAGGAATCATTCCCGTAGGCTGGCGGGAGTGCGTTGTCATTGATGAAGTTCAGAAAGTGCCGGCGCTACTTGATGAAGTTCACCGACTAATCGAATCAAAACATCTGCGGTTTGTTTTAACTGGTTCTAGCTCGCGTAAATTAAGACATGGCGGTTATAATCTCCTGGCTGGTCGCGCCCATCTGCGAGAGATGTATCCCCTTACGGCTGCTGAGCTTGGTGCTGATTTTTCATTGGCGCACTCCCTGGTTTATGGTCAATTGCCACTTGTATATGTCGATCCCAACCCAACCGCATTTCTTAAAAGTTATGTCAGCACCTATCTCAATGAAGAAATACAACAAGAGGGGCTAACCAGGCGACTTGCTACCTTTGCGCGGTTTCTCGAGACCGCTAGCTTCTCACAAGGCGCCGTGCTCAATATTTCTTCAGTCGCACGTGACGCTGCTGCTGAACGCAAACTCATCGAATCATACTTCGCCATTCTCGAAGACTTGCTTATCGGCATTCGTTTGCAACCTTTTGTGCGTAAGGCAAAACGGCGGCTGGTACTACACCCTAAATTCTATTTTTTTGATGTCGGGCTATTTCGCGCTTTACGACCACGCGGACCTCTCGACAGTGAGGCCGAGATTTTAGGACCAGCGGCAGAGACACTAGTTTTGCAAGAGCTACGTGCTCACAATAGCAACGCTCAGCTAGGATATGATCTCTATTACTGGCGTAGCACTACTGGTGCCGAGGTTGATTTTGTTCTGTACGGTGAGCGCGGTCTTGTCGCTATCGAAGTTAAAGCTGGCGCACATTTGCGAGCTGAAGATCACCGCGGCCTTGCGGCTTTTCGTGACGACTATCCGATGGCTAAATGCTATTTGCTCTACACGGGCACACGTGCGGCGCATGAGTCTGGTGTAGAAATTATACCGCTTGCCAAGTTTCTACCGCAGCTTGGAGAAATCTTAGCCGGTGAGTGATTCACCTACGCCATACCATCTACCCGGGAGAATTTGCCGCGGACTTCACCATACTGCTCGTGGGTAGTGTTCGCGAATGTTGGTTTCGGCAGCCAAACCTCTGCGGCTCAGGCTTAATGCTACGCTCATGGTTTTGCGGCGCCATGACTTACGCTAAAACTTGTTGCAAGCGTTCAAAACCCTGAACGCGTTATAGCGTTATAGGGCGTTATAGGGGACACTGTCTTTAATACACTGTCTTTAATACTACGAAACGTGCGAAGCAGTAAAGCATCTAAATCAGCTGCCGCAAGTACATTGTCGCAGCGTTGCCACTAGTTTCAACGTTTATACGATAAATATATGAAGGTTGGTTCTTGCTCGAAGATGAAAATACTTTAGTATAAGACAATATTACCTTGTGCTATGCCCGCTTGACGTTATTAACGCGACACGGTATTATATTTAAATAATGATTAAAAGCTTTCGCGATAAAGAAACCGAAAAGATTTGGGATGGTGAATTATCGCGAAGACTACCGACAGATATTCAATCTGTGGCGCGGCGAAAGTTGCGTATGTTGAATAATGCGCGAGGAATTGTCGACCTGAGAATTCCACCTAACAATCGTCTTGAAGCGCTTGTCGGTGACCGAAAGAGTCAGCATAGTATTCGCGTCAATCAACAGTGGCGTGTTTGTTTTATTTGGCGCAATGGTGATGCTTTTGACGTTGAAATTGTCGATTATCACGGAGAATGAAAAAATGAAGAAACCAAAAAAACTACCCAACATTCATCCTGGTGAGGTTTTAGAAGAAGAGTTTCTTAAACCCAACGAAATCACTCGTTATCGATTGGCTAAAGATATTGGTGTGCCCGCAACTCGTATAGCAGAAATTTGCGCAGGCTCTCGTAGTATCACTGCTGATACGGCACTTCGTCTAGCTGCTTATTTTGGCGTATCCGCTAAGTTTTGGTTGGGCTTGCAAGAAGACTTTGACCTTGAAGAAGAAACATCTAATAAAGCCAAAGTTTTTGAGGCTATTCACCCTTGGCGTAAAGCTGCTGCGGGGTAGGGCAGAGCAGAATTGCTTAGGCACCTGCCTGACCACTTGCTTCGCACATCGAATAGGCTCATCGTAAAGCGTAATTTATTATTTTCAAGTTGGATGAAATTATTGTATTTACAATATAACGATAAAAACTAGGGCGCTTCGATTTTCGGCGCCTCTACCCAAAAGTGTGAGCTGCAGAGCTATCCCAACCGCCTTTTGCGCACCGTTTTTTTAGGTAGGTTTAGGTATTAATGCCCGGTATTTGTTTCGCATCCAATGGTTCGTAATCTTATCCCAGAGGTACAATCGAATAAATGAAATTTATTTAAATTAAGGATTGCCTCACCCGTACAAGGAAGAGATTTGTCTAGGGCAAGACGAGCGGTGAGCTGGCTGTGGCCAATTTTTACATTAAGTAATGAAATTTTTTTAATCGTGTTATGGTGCAGGTCTACAATGCGACCGCGCACTGTTGTATTGCCAGCACCCCAAGCAATCTCTTCAGGGCGCACACCGATATTCAAACCACTGTAAGTTTTGCTGATGCTGTCACCAGAGAGCAAGTTGATAGCAGATATTTCAGTATCGAGATTTAAAAACTCGGCGACAAAAATGTTTTTCGGCTTTTCATATATTTCTTCTAGGGTTCCAATTTGTTCGATGTTTCCGGCACGCATGACCGTTATTAAATCAGCGAGCAAGGCTGCCTCTTGTTGATCATGGGTAACGTAGATAGTGGTTATATTGAACTGCCGCAGCAATATCTTGAGATGCAGGCGATATTTCTCGCGAAGTTGCTGATCAAGGTTAGAGAACGGTTCGTCGAGCAGAAACAATTTTGGTTCACGAGTGATGCAACGCCCTAGCGCAACTCGTTGGCGCTCACCACCAGAGAGCATATTGGGTTTTTTACCAAAAAGATATTGAATGTCTACCCCTAATAGTTGACTAGTTCGCTGTAGCTTTGCTTGTGCTGTAGCGTCGAGTTTTGGCGTTCGTCGTTTAAACATGAAGAAAGACAATAAATTTTTGCGAGCATTTAAATGTGGATACAAGGCGTAGTTTTGAAAAACCATACCAATACCGCGCGCACTTGGCGGAGTTTGGTACATGTCGACATTGTCGTAAAGCACTTGCCCTATATCTGGTTTTATGAGCCCCGCCATAATCCGTAAGATTGTGCTTTTTCCGCACCCGCTTGGGCCGAGGATAACCATTACCTTTCCATCGGGTATTGTGAGATTAAGTCCGGTAATACTAAAAGACGATACTTTCGGTGTACCCGGTTTACGAAAAAGCTTAGATAAAAAAGTTCCCGGCAGTTGAGCGCCACCTATTGATAGCGTCTTAGAAATGTTGCTGAGAGTGATAGTCGCCATGGTGGCAAAATATAGCATAATATTATCAAGAATATTTAACAACTTATCTTTTTTGCAGTGTTGGACCGTTATAGCAATCCCATCTTGGGTAACGGTAAGTCCTCTTTTTTGCAACATTATTCTTATTGTGTTAATTATTTTATCGCCGCGCCAAGGAAATAAAAGTGAATCCCCAGCGTATTCAATAATTACCGATTCTGCCAATCCTAAATTAATAAAATTTATTCGTGCTTCTCGTAAAAATTTGCCCGCAGTGTCGTTAAGAAAATCTGGTATATCAATTTCTTTTAATATTTCGAGCATTTCCTTGCTGATAACGTCAGCGACGTTGCCTATTCCACCAGAAAATTGCGGAGGTTTTCCTCCTGTTGATGGGACAACGAAAACTGTCTTAGTTTTTAAATCTACTGAAGTTACTTGCCACCGATGCCCGGCAAAAATCAAAAATGAGTCTTCCATTATTGGGTAAGTTACAGGTAAAGTACCAAGGGTTCGTTTGGCTGTGATAAGGCGGTATTCCTCTGGTGTAGAAAAGACAGTATAAAACGAGTAGTAATTAATTATTTTTTCACCAATAGTGCCCGGCAAAATGGTGCCATCATTAGCCTGCATTAAAACGTCAGCCTTACCAAGAGAACGTAAAAGCCCTGTAAACTGAGACTGGTCGATTCCTTTGAATGGACCTTCTTGACAAAGACAATTCCACGCTTGTTGTGCAGTAGTGCCTCCATATTGTGCAATAATCAATAATATTTGTTGGACCAGTGTGGAGAGGTGAAGTCTACCTTTTTCAGGCGGCTCGTACCATCGTCTTATTAGAAGACGTGTCATAGCTATCGCTTGAATCAGTTGAGGGTGAATCATGTCTTGCAATGAGGACTGTTGGCTTAGCTCTTGTTTTTCAATGTAGATTCTTAATACAGCAGGGTCTCCTTTTTTTCTACCCGATCTGCCTAGTCGTTGTCTTAGTGACGAAACATTGTTGGGAACACCTATTTGCGCAATAGCGGCTACACAACCGATATCTATCCCCATTTCCAAGGTTGAAGTGCAAACCACGTTTACAGGTAGATGGCCTTGTTTAAGTCGTTCTTCTATGTCTAGTCGTAGCTCTCTTGCCATGCTACCATGATGTGGAAAAAATTCATTTGGTAACTTATCGGCTTCGGACATACGTGTTAATTTGTCGGTATAGCTTTCTACATCCTGCCTGCTATTGCAGAATATTAAATTGTGTACACCACGGTGGGTTTTGAAAATATGTGTTGTAATTGATTCATTGGTGTCGTCGATAGACTCTAACTCGTCATTAATCTGATTATTTGTAGAAGGTAATCTTTTAGATATATAACCTCGAATTTGAAGTTTAACTTCTTGACCTCCATCTCTAGAAGTTAGTTGAACAACATCATTCCAATTATTTTGACTAATAAATTGTGCTGCACTGATCATATCACTCAAGGTAGCACTAAGCCCAATGAGACGAATTCTACGTTGGATATTACTTTCTAGACGGTGCAATAGTGATTGCAATTGTCGTCCACGTTCACTGCCGATGAATGCATGCAACTCATCGATAACTATTGAACCGATACTTCCAAATAAATGGCTAATGTAGTGGCCATGATTGACAAATATGGATTCAAGAGATTCAGGTGTAATTAGAAGAATTCCTCTTGGCTCTTTTAGTAACCGTTTTTTTTGCGACGAAGAAATGTCTCCATGCCAACGATGCACTGGAATTCGTAATTCATCACAGAGCTGTTCAAGTCGCCTGAAATGATCATTAATTAATGCTTTTAAGGAGCCAATATATAAACTGCCTATACTTAACACGAATCAATACAGCGAATACTAATTTAACTGCACTTTGTTCATCCCATAAATGCGGTATTGTTTTGGTCCGTCGCCTTTCTTCAACAAAAGTACACTCAACCAAATTTGTAGTTCGCACTAATGGCCTATGACGAAATGGCACATGTAAATGATTTAAAGATGATTCCAAATCATCTTCTAAACAGCGACAGGCTTCGGGGAATTCAGATTTTTTTAAAGCGATTAACTGCTTTATGCGCGCCATACCTTCTTTATAAGTTGGTGCATCACGAACATCGATTACCAATGCCTTGAAATCTGCCCAAGCATCGGGAGGCGAAACCAACAGCGAATGCGCCATGCTTTGGGCCACATAGCTTCAACTGCTTTTGTTAAACCTGGTGCACCATCGGTTGTTACTGTCAATGGTGTTGCCAATCCTCGTTTCACCATATCGCGAAGAAATTCAATGCAAGTGGCGTAGCTCTCAGTATTGCCACTAACCAAATTTAACAACACTTTACGACCGTCAGTGCAGATACCCCAGGCGCACATAACTGCGGTTTTACAGCCATGACGACGTAATGGTTCATAAACAGCATCAATGAATAAATATGCTATATCAAAACCATCAAGCTTACGATTACGAAAAGCTTCATATTGCTCATAGAGTTTTTGTGTTACTTC
>JAFGEK010000077.1 GCA_016931625.1 Deltaproteobacteria bacterium
CATGACAAACTACTACACCTTGCCCATGTTGATCGCGGACATTTACCCGTGCTTATACTGCGGACATATACCGTATCAGTAACACGTATAGCTAATATCATTGACAAAATATAACTTGAATGGCACAATAAACACATGAAACGTACGAATCTTGTGCTTGATGAGCAACTGCTGCAAGAAACTACTCGGCTTAGTGGCGAAAAAACCTATTCTGCGGCTGTGAGTAGGGCGTTAGAACACTATGTTAAATCAGTACATGCTCGTCGAATATTTGAGTTGCGTGGTTGTGGCGCCTGGCAAGGCGATTTAGAGCTAATGCGTGGCGATGCAGTCAAATCAGTGCGCAAGGGTAAGTAATGGCAGTTCTTGTTGATACATCTGTATGGATTGATTTTTTTAAAAGAGACAATCCTTTAGACCTTAGTATGTATGTTGAACCTGATGAAATTGTAACTTGTTTGCCGGTGATCCAAGAGATTTTACAAGGTTTTAGTGACGAAGGGGTTTATCGTTTAGCCAAATCTTCATTATTTAGCCTGCCAATTTTAGAAACGCCAATTTCGCAAGTAGTTTTTGAAGAAGCTGTAGATCTGTATCGTATTGCAAGGCGACAGGGTTATACTATTCGTTCATCGGTAGATTGTTTAATTGCAGCATGTGCTTTACGAAATGATGTTTTAGTTTTGCATCGTGATAGAGATTTTAGCAATTTAGCTTTAGTGAGTTCACTTAGACAACAGTCAGTATAATAGTTGATATTGTAAACAGGTACCGTCAAAGTAAGTTAGTAACGATTTAACGCACTAACTACCGCTTGCAAAGAAGCGTTAACAATATCGCGGTCACGGCCAACACCAAATTGCTTTTGTTTATCGGCGAAACTTAACTCAACGTAGGCTACGGCCTCGGCATCAGCGCCATCACCAAGAGCATGTTCGCTATAATCAACAATGCCAACTTTTTGATCTAAACCATGATGCAAGGCGTGCATAAAAGCATCTAACGGACCAGTACCGGTGCCATTAATCTTAACAATATTATCTATAGTAGAAATCTCAGCTTTAATGTGGCAGAGAGTATCCGACTCGTTTGCCGAAATTTTTGAAGAATTAGAATTGCTCATAATATGTTCAACTGTATAAGAAATTAAAGACCATTTGCCATTTTGCTGGATATATTCGCGATCAAACAATTCAAAAATTGCACTTAGTTCTAATTCTTTGCCGGTCTGGTCAGTAATATTTTGTACAACTTGACTGAATGCAATAGCTAAACCTTTGGGTACACGATAACCATAATTATGCTCAAGCACAAAACCAATACCACCTTTACCGGACTGGCTATTAATACGAATAATTGGTTCATACTGTCGGCCAATATCAGCAGGGTCAAGAGGTAAATAGGGCACTTGCCATACTTCATTAGGGTCCTTGCTGCGTGCATTAATACCTTTACGAATAGCATCTTGATGAGAGCCGCTAAAGGCAGTGAAAACTAATTCACCAGCATAAGGGTGTCGAGGTGGTACACTCATAAGATTACAGTTTTCAAATACCTCTACAAGTGATGACATGTCTGACAAATCAAGTTTGGGGTCAATACCTTGCACATACATATTCATGGCGATGGTCACGATATCAGCGTTGCCAGTACGCTCTCCATTGCCAAAAAGAGTTCCTTCAACTCTTTTTGCGCCAGCCATCATTGCTAACTCAGCAGCAGCAACTGCACAACCACGATCATTATGAGTGTGAACACTAACAATAACCGCGTCACGTTTATTAATATGACCATTCATCCATTCGATTTGGTCGGCATAAACATTGGGACTGGCACTCTCAACGGTTGCTGGAAGGTTAAGAATCATTTTACGTTCTGCTGTTGGTTGCCAGATATCGATAACAGCATTGCTAACTTCAGCAGCAAAGTCGAGTTCGGTAGCGCTAAAACTTTCAGGTGAATACTCAAGAATTATTTCAGTATCTGGTATTGTTTGAGCACCCTGTTGCACCATGCGGGTACCGCCTATAGCAATATCAAGAATATCTTTACGTCCTTTATTAAAAACAAATTTGCGTTGTGCCGGCGAAGTTGAATTATACAAATGTACAACTGCACGAGGTGCACCTTTTAAAGATTCGAAAGTACGATCGATAAGGTGCTTTCGTGCTTGGGTTAATACTTGAATAGTTACATCTTTAGGAATGCGCTCTTGTTCTATTAAAAGACGAACGAAATCAAAATCGGTTTGCGAAGCTGACGGAAAACCAACTTCAATTTCTTTAAAACCAATACGTACCAAGGTTTCAAAAAAGCGAAGTTTACGCTCTTGGCCCATTGGTTCGATAAGCGCTTGATTACCATCACGCAAATCGACGCTACACCAAATTGGGGCTTTAGTAATGGTTTTATTAGGCCAAGTACGCTCAGTAAAGCTAATAACTGGTAATGGTTTGTACTTACTAACGTTAAACATAGGGCACCTCTGAATAAAATTCTCCATATTTGCTTTTGGAGACGGCCCTATTTTTGTCAGGAACCCTCTCCATCGGCTAATGGGAGAGGGTTAAAAGCGATGCTAATCTAGCTGCTAATAAGCCGCTCCCGCGCCGTTAAGTAACAGCGCCAGCAGAGACAGGGTCAGCAGATTTAGATTAGTGAACATGTTGCAGGTATAGTGGCCATGAAAACAGTGATTAGTCAAGAGTAAATAATATAAATTGTTCTGTATTTACAGTTTACTGTTTGACTATTAGTTTCTCTTGTTAATAAAACTTTAAAGCAAAGCGTAAGGAATTAAATTTGTATACTCGTATGCAACAGTTATTAAGGCAGAAACCACTTCTTTTGAATTTATTTTTTAAGATGGCTCTATCTGTATTTCTACCAATAAGTTTTATTGCAGGATGTGAAGTTTTTAAAGAAGAAATTTCTGAGCCGCCAAATGTTTGGCCAACAGTACAATTAACAGGTACTGAAAATGATATAATTTTTAAGCAAGGCCAAATCCTTGAATATCGTGTTACTATTGATCCGATAGATATTGAGGATATTGAAGAGCACGGTATTTTAGAAGAATGGCATAATGCAAGTTTACGTATTACTGGTGGTGAAATCGGCGAACTCGATTTAGGTGAAGTTGGCTTTCGACACAAAGGAGCCTATGGTTCTTTAGTAATGTGTTTTGGTCCACCAAAAGATCTTGATGGTGATCCAGAAGTAACTACTCGGGAAGAAATGTTAACCCAGAGGCGTCTCTATGATGGGCGCTGTAATAAACTCTCTTATAAATTCAAATTTGCAAAAGACCGGCGTTTGTTTGGCTTAAAAAAACTCAATCTGCATACGAGCAACACCGACCCCACTAGATTGCGGGAAATGTTGGCATATAGTCTTTATAATGATTTTGGTGTGGATGCACCACGTACAGCACCGGTTCGATTATATATAAATAACAAGTTTATGGGATTAATGATTGCTGTTGAAAGTATTGATGATAGATATTTTAAAGACCATTTACCAGAAAATGATGATGGTAATCTATACAAAGAAATTTGGCCTAGTACACAGTGGGTAGACCATGATTTTGATCCAACCGAATTTTTCTTAGAAGGGGTTGAAGAGAATCAACAAGATCCTGCCGATATTAGTGATTTTTTGGCATTTACCGAAGCAGTTGTTGCTACTAACAAGCAATCATTTTTACAGGATATGGCAACCTGGGTAGATATTGATAATATTTTACATTATATGGCTGTTGATCGTGCTGCTAAAAATTGGGATGGGGTCACTGCTTGGTATACTTCGGGTCCAGAACCAGAAGCTATTTCAGTAACACCGCATAATTTTTATTGGTATCACGACCTTAGTGAAAATGGTATTTTTCATTTTGTCCCATGGGATTTAGATAATACTTTTCACGAATATGATCCGTATATGGATCCTCATGGTTATGGTGCGCAAACAGCAATACCTGACTGGAATGTTAAACCACGCAATTGTGATGTAAAAACTAGAGTTTGGGAAGATTCATGGGTGGTACCGCCTGGTTGTGATAAGTTTTTAAACTTATTGGCGGCTACTAGCTGGCCGCAATTTATTGAAATTGGTAAAAAACTGCTTAACGGCCCCTTGCAGCGTAAAAATATGCTTACAAAGATAGAAGCATGGTCATGGTTAATTGAACCAACAATCAAAGAAGATCCATATATAGAATATAGTGATTGGAAAAACGCATATTATGATTTTAAAAATAGACAACTTGCAAATATTCGCAATGATTTTGTAAGATATCTGAAAAAAGAATATACTGAGCAATGAGTTATAACTTATATTCTTTAATTTTGTCATAAAGAGTACGTAAGCCAATACCCAACAATTCGGCTGCTTGTTTGCGATGACCATCAGTGGCGTCTAAAGCTTTTATAATCGCTTCACGCTCTACTTCACGCAGTGGGCGAGGCCCTAGCTTATTTTTTAAAGAAGGTTCTGTCGTGGTATTTGTTAGATTAGATAAATCTTTGCTTATGATTTCATCGTGATCAGCAATAATGCTGGCGCGTTCGAGCACATTTTTTAGCTCACGAATATTACCTGGCCAATTGTGTTTTTGTATAGCTTGTTGCGCTGTTTTACTAAGAGTTAATTGTGGTCGACCAAGTTCTATTGCAATTCTACTTAGCAAATGTAAAGCAATTGGAATTATATCAAGCTGGCGGTCACGTAATGGCGGCAGCGTTATCGGGAACACTGCAAGTCGGTGATATAAATCAAGACGAAAATGCTGTTGTTCAACTTCATGCATAAGGTTGCGATTAGTTGCAGCAATTACACGTGTATCTACACTTATGGCGCGAGTGCCGCCAACCCGTTCAAAAGTTTGCTCTTCTAATACCCGTAACAATTTTGCTTGTAATTTTGGTGCTAATTCACCAACTTCATCTAAGAATAATGTACCGCCATCAGCTAACTCAAAACGCCCACGACGTGTATCAGTGGCGCCAGTAAAGGCACCTTTTTCATGACCGAAGATTTCGCTTTCAAGTAATGACTCAGTAATTGCCGCACAATTTACCGCAACAAACGGTCCCGCATTGCGTTTGCTAGCGGCATGAATAGCACGAGCAGTAATTTCTTTACCGGTACCACTTTCACCTGAAAGTAAAATAATAGCATCGGTATTAGCAACTTTGTCAATTTGTGATTGTATTGCAAGCATGGTTGGATCACGAGCCACAAAATTAGCCGGGCTGTTTTCTTGTTGATTGCGTTTATGTCTATCTCGCTCAGTGCGCAGCGAACGAGTTTCAAGAGCACGTTGCACCAACAGCCGTAATTCATCTGGGCTACTAATGGGCTTAGCCAGATAATCAAGTGCCCCCAGACGCATTGCAGCCACCGCTGTTTCTATAGTGCCAAAGGCAGTTAAAACAATAACTTCAGTTTCTGGGGTTTCTTTGCGTATTTTTTGTAATAATGCCATACCATCTAGCCTTGGCATTTTTAAATCAGTAATAACCAAATGAAAACTTTGGCGGTCGAGTAACTCGGCAGCTTCTTGACCGTCTTTAGCGGTAGTAATGCGTAGTTCTTTACTGGCTAGGGCCGCAGCAATAAAACTACGAATACCTTCTTCGTCGTCTACAACCAGTATTTTATTCATTAGCTTGTAACTCATCTAGTTTGGGCAAAATAACGCGAAAGATTGCGCCGCCTTGTGGATGGTTCATGCCTTTTATTTGACCACCATGTGCAGTAACTATTTGTTTGGCTATTGCTAAACCTAAACCCGTACCTTGGATTTTTCCGGTGTAAAATGGATCGAAGATATGATTGGCGACTTCAGAGTTAATGCCGGGGCCATGGTCTCTTACACTGAAAATAAGATAATCGGTTTTATGTGTGATATAAATTTCAATAGCTGAGTTAGATGGAGAAGCCTGAGTGGCGTTTCTTATGAGATTAACCATTACTTGTTCAATGCGCGAACAATCAAGTTGCCAACTTGGCAGATCTTTGGCAACGGTTAATTGGATGTTGTTATGATTTACTGCTTCTATGGCAGCACGGGCTATTTTTTCGGGATTTGCCTCTGCAAGATTAATTGTACCTAAGCGGGCGAAGTCTAATATTTGATTGGCCAATTCTTCTAAGCGTTTTGCCTCGTGTACTATCTGTTTGGCACCAAGGTAACCTTTATGTTCGTTTGTTAAACTCTCGAGTAATAATTGCGCATGACCTTTAAGTGCGGTTAATGGGTTACGTAATTCGTGTGACAATACTGCAGACATTTGCCCCAGAGTTTTTAAGTGTTGATCTTGTGATAAAGCTATTGCCAACCCTTCGGCCTGACGATTTTTTCTCCAAGAAAGTAGCGCTATTGCTGCCAATAGCAACGCTGCAGCACAGCTAACAATTAAAGTGATCAATGCGCGTGTCTGCATTGCAAGAGCTGTTTCTGGCGTAAGCTCAAAGAGTAAATAGGCCGGGGCATTATTTGCTAGCCAGCGATTTAACATCATGCGATGACGAAACCCACGACGAGGCAAAGCGGATATTACTTGCACAGTATCACCAGAATTATTCCATTTAATATATGGCATTGGGGGTCTATGGTGTGCGATTGGTAAATTAGCAATTGTAAATGGATTTGCGGTAGTGCCAGCTGAAACAATTATTGACCCCTTGTCATTAAGCAGAGCTATGTAGCGAATGCCATTATCAAGTAAATCACTTACCCGTTCATTTAAAGATGTTCGATTATTATCAGGCATGAAATTTAAACTATGATGAATCGTCATAGCTAAGTCGATACTGCGTGCACGGATCAAAGTTGCAGAAGTTTGATAAGTACTATGGTAGTTAATACAACTCGCCACTACGAGCGTAACCCCCATTGCAAACGTAGTGGCAAGTAACCCCCATCGAGCTAACGTGTTAGCATGACCCGCATTTAAGCTATGGCGCCATAGTTTATTGCGGGTCATAGTATTGTTTGCATTAAAACTCACCATAGGTCTCATTTGCATATGGACATGGACCAACATTACCAGGTTGATTATTTGGCCCACCTCGGTTTGCAAACGGGTAATTGCCGCGTAAGCCTTTACCGCGTTTACCAATTTTACCAACAAACGTATTTAATTTTTCACGTTGTTCGTTTGAAAGTAGTTTTAGCACCGCAAGACGAAAGTCGATATGTGCTGTATGTATTTGTTCACGCAACGTATTAATTTCTGAAGTTTTAGCCAAAATAGCGTTGCGATCAGGAGTAACGGCTTGCCAAAGCGTAATTAATTCGTTGTGCTTAGTTTGCATCTGTTCTCTGACCGTGTTCATTTCAGTAACTAGAGGTGCTCGCAAAGCTTCGATTTGTTTTTGTTGGTCTTCATTTAACCCGAGAGCGCTAATTACTCTTGGACCTAAACCCATGAACAAACCTATCCCCGGGCCACCAAAGCCTGCGCCACAACCTGGTCCACCCATATGAGGACCAGGGCCAAAACCGTGACGCCCACCGCCACGTGCTAAAACATCACTGCTACTTAATAAGGTGACTGCGCTGATTAACATCACTGCTAATTGCCTTTTCATGGCTAAAAACCTTTCGTTAAAGTGATGCTAATAAAATAAGCAACATTGATGCCAATCGCTAATAATCCTAATATCTATATGATTATTAACGGTAATTTATATTTAAAGCGAATGTTTTTTTATATTAAAGATGCAGAAATTGCATTTTACCTCTGCAGTTTTCGCATGTCACCAAATAAGTATAGGTTGCAAGCTACGAGCGTCATTAAATAAAAAAACGCTTTTATTTAGGCAAATACACCATATTACTGTCCCATGCTGAGCCGGGGTAAGGCATTAAGGTGTTTCATAGTTTTTTTATAATCTTTTTGCTATTTTTTGCTTACGTAATATCAAGCAACTAACTACTAATATTACTATGTATAGTGGGTTTCTTGTCGATATATTTTGGCTATTACAACCTAAACTTTCTGCAGGGTTAGAAGAACTATTTGGATTATTTTTTTCTGCTACTATAGCGTCTTGTTCTATTTCATCTTGTGTAGTACTTTGTTCGTCATCATGAATATCTTCTTTGTCTTCATTTCCAATAAATAAATACCAATCATCTTTCGCCGTGCCTTTATAACCATCTTTATTGCAGCCTACAGTAATGCTTGAATTCGCATTTGCGCAATCAAACGCATACGGGCCAATATCCCAAGCACCTACCTGGCGTTTTATTCCCAAAATATCGGTATCAAATTTTACTAGCGGATCATTACCGCCTGATAAATCTTCACCTTTGCCAATACCTGGCGAACCTGACACATAACAAAATCCATCATCGTTAGTAAAAGGACGATTGTCATCACCAAGCACTTTATCTTGATTAATGAATAATGGTTCTAGGTCAAATAAACTACCCTCATCAAATCCTTTACATGAATCAGGAAATTTTAAGCTCGGACATTTGGGATTTAAAAAATCAGGATAATAAATGTTGTATCGCCATATAGTGCCCGGTTCGATTTCAGGGTCATTAGGTTGTACGCCAATAAAATTACCATTAGTATCAAGATTGTTATAAAAAATATTATTGCGCACAAACACCGGTGGTGCTGCATCGTTAGGTATATTTGGATCAGAAAATGCAAGGGGCGCACCATTTGTAACAGTAATTATATTATTTTCAAAATATGTGTATTGCGTCATGTTTGGCATCAAACCTTGATTAAATGATGAAGCAAATACGTTATTTCGCAAATAAAAATGTGATACTGCATCACCTCTACCATTTTCTTCAGTAGCTGCACTGCTATTTTGGTTTACGAAAATCGTTGTTTGTATCTCAGCCGTAGCCGTATTAATAAAAAAAACACATAATAATTGAGCAACTATATATAGCCGCAAAGAATGCCTGATATCCCCAAGGATTTTAATAAGGTATTGCGCAACCAACCGCTTGTGATTATTGAGTTTATTCATGAACTAATCCTTCTAACTCTTATGTCTATTTGTTTCTATGATGGGCAAAAATGTTCAAAAAAATGTATACCACTAACAAATATTGAATTAGATCGAACTCATTTTTGGTAAGCCATAACTAAAATGCTATAGATATAGAATCTTAATTGAGGAGCAATTACTATATTTACAAGCTTGATGAAAAAAATTCTTCTCATAATATTAGCTGCTGAGTTGTTCTTTATGCCTTTGGCGCAAGCTGCAATTAATATTTTAGACAATGCTGCTTGTATAGATAGCTCAACAATGACTAATAGCCTGCAAAATTTGCTACAAAAGCACCAAGCTCCTGACGATTTGGTCATACAAATCAGCACTAAATCTGATAATGATAAGCAAATATCCCTTGAAATAACGGTAAGTCTTAATAACTCACGCCCATTGCTGACTCGTTCTTATCAACTTCAACCTCACGAATGTAAAAGCACTACAGAAATTATAACAACCGTCATTGATTTGTTTCTGACCCAATTTCCGGTTTATACCTGGCAAATAGCTTTTGCCGACGCTTTTAAGGAGATGACGGCTAATTTAGATAGTGTGGCAAAACCTAATAATAATGATGGTGAACCTCCCCCTGAGACTCAACCGCTACCTCAACCACCCAATATTGACGACACGCAACAGCTTTGGAATATGCGTTTTTTACAAACAACCATAACCCCTCTAGCTGCCATTAATCCCACTAATACTGAACTCGAAGCGAATATTGCAGCTGGTTTTGGTAAACAACAACATGCTTTCTGGCTAGGGCTGTTAGTGCGCACCTCTTATCCTAAAAATCTAGCAACCGGAAAGTTTATCACCATAACTCCATTGCTAAGCCTAGGGTGGTATTTACCTTTGCCTACGTTAAGCATGTGCTTAGGCTTATCTAGTGGTATGATATTTTTTAAAGGTATTAATTTTTCAACAAATAGCACAACCAAGCTTTTTTGGTACGAGGCTTTTACTGAGATGACTTTTCGCCATAATCGCTTTATTTTCGGGCCCAAAATAGCTTTATCTCCCTTACGTCACTGGGCTTATATCAATGGCCGCAGCCAAACAGGTAAGCATGCAAATTTAAGAGCCGGTTTAACTATTGGAATCATTACTGACTTTGCGCAATAATTATTGAACAACATTCAAGGCATTGGCGACTAATGAATAAAGTTCTTCATAAGGAGAAAACATCAGGATGTATTCATAAGGAAAACCATGATGCCTTATCACAACCAGTTTTGGATATTACTGCATTATATAAACAATATTCAGCTTTTATCGCTCGTATCATTCGGCAATTCACCGGCGAAGGCCCCCATGTTGAAGATATCTTACAAGCAACCTTTATTTGCGCCTTTAAAAAAATGCATACCTTTGAGGGCCGCTCTTCGGTGCAAACCTGGTTATACTCAATTGCCGCCAATTTATGTAAACGCCACCATAGAAGCAATTTTCGCTTTTTACAGTTTCGTAAAAAATTGGTTAGCACTATCAAAACTATTGATACTATTTCAGCAAATAGCGATAACCCTGCGCGTAATTTACAAAATAAAGAAATGGTGCAAACCGTTTTTGCAATTTTGGATAAAATGCCATTTAAACTACGCGAAGTATTTATTTTATTCGAATTTGAGCAATACAGTGGTGAAGAGATCGCCAATCTTGTTAACGTACCACCGGCGACTATTCGCACCCGTTTGTTTCATGCACATAAATTATTTAAAAATCTATTTGATAAAGAGATGAAGAGGCTATAAGTGAACAAGAGCACTAGTGACCCGCCACGCTTGATTGATGATAAGCACTATAAGCCATGGCTTAAAAGTGTCGCTCAACAAAACCTTGATAAAAATCTCTTAGAACGAGGCGGTGTAGTTGTAGCCGCTTACGCCCTTAAGACACCGACTGCTACGGCTAGTGTTTCATGGCTTGCAAAGTTAATACTGCATAAATCTATTATATTAAAAATTGCTACACCGATTGTGGTGTTATCATCGATATCTACTGCTGTCTATATTAAGCAATCACGGCACATAAAATTAGTAGCTACTGTTACACCTGCCGTTCTGCCTGCTTATTCTATAAATAATGGTCCAAGCATAAACAATGATGTTATCAAATCACCTAAGAATACCGATGAAAAACCAATAGTTCGAAAACCACATCATTCTTTAAAAAGAGAGACGGTACAAAATCAGGCTCAACCCAAAGATAATAAAATCGAAGAACAGCTCAACCTTTTTTCCCAAGCCAAACAAGCTGCTCAAAATCAAGAGATTAAACAAGCTCTGAAGTTGTTAAGTGAACTCGAAGAACGTTATCCCCAAACTATATTAAAACCTGAAATTGAACTCAGCCGCATACATTTTCTCTTGCAAGGTCAAAAAAATCCACAAGCTATCAAGGCTCTACAAAAAGCCTTGCAAAATAATGCTCATACAGGCCGCAAAGCGCAACTTAACCGCATACTCGGTGACCTTTTTATTAAGACAAATGACTGCCAACAAGCTATACAAGCTTACCAGCAAACTTTAAATTTAGAAGCAACCGGTTCTGAAGCTGATCGCGCACGTGAGGGAATAAAACATTGTCAGAAGGATTCACCCTAAAAAAATTTTACTGCCCTATGTCAATAGCTCTTATTGCGTTTTTGCATCTAAAATCCGCTCTATCCTACTTGTGGTTTTGGCCGTTGTGTAAATGGACTTCTGCTTTCGCGGGAGTGACGAAAAAGATAATGAATGTAATAAATTTAATTAAATACATAATAGCTATACTTATTTTTTTTACTAATTCAAGCTGTGATCAACTCAAATCTGGTCAAGGCGCCTTAGTTGGCTCACAAAATGAATTGTTGGGCATGCAAATCGAGCCTTTCTATCCCCAACACGGTGCACAATGGAATGATTATGTGGCAGCCGATGGTGTCACAATTTTTGATGCTAGTGACTCACCATGTGATGCGAACTCAACCCAAGTTAGCCGTGGATATTATGAATGTATCCATGGTGGTCAAATGCGACATATAATTAATTCTAATCGAAATAGCTGTAATGGAATAACGGCAAAAGACTCTCAAGGTGTATTTAAATGGCAGTGTCGAGAACTTATCGGTTCAATTGAATTAGTATCAACTGCAATTAACGATGGCTTTGGTCTAGCAAATTTAATAACTATCGATAGTAATGGACTGCCACAATGGCGTACTTTATCTCTATATGTATATTACCAACAAGAAGAAGTTGCGCATTCTTTAGAACAGGTATGGTTTAATAATCCAATCGTACACATACAAGGTGGTCAAGATCTTGATCAAGCAGGTACAGTTTATGTGGTAACTAATTCCGTCGAAATTGATGAAGATGATCCCTACCCATTTTTTAGAGTACTGTCAGATAAAATTGCCTTTACCGTTTTACCACCTGCAGTAGTTTCTAATCGCATAAATAATCATAACCAACTTATACTAGCCCTAGGAACTTTACAAGCCGATGGCACCGTAGATTATTTATGGCTTGAAGGTACTTTTTATCTTCAATATGAAAATGAAACTATTGATATCCAAAATGCACGCTTTTTGCACGCACGAAATATCACTCTAACAACTAATGGCGTCTCTAAAGTTGAATTAAATGTAATGTATACTTCGCGGTCATTTATAAACAACATAAATGCTGCTGGGTTTACTATTGATGGCATTAGACTTAGTTCTATCACCCACAACTACATTTATAACCTTATAGCCGCTAACAACGATGACCTAGGTATTAACATCGGAGCTATCAGTGCTACCGGCCCTGTTAATGACAATACATTTTATAATATCACCGCCACTGGCAACTACAGTGGGCTAATCTCAAACAGTGAAAATAATTACAATAATCGTTTTGCCAATATTGTTGCCGCCGCAAATAATAATTACGGTATACTAATCGGCCAACATAATGTCTTAATGAATGCAACTTCAGTAAATAATCAGCAATTTGGTATCATTTGCAACCATGATTTTACTATACTTAATACAGTTTCGGCAAATAACGGTAGATCGACAAGCTGTATATATTGTGCTGGTTTACGCGCGCAGAATTATGGTGCGATGTATTTTCATAATATTGTCAGCGCCCACAATAATATCGGAATACTTTTGCAAAATTCTGATAACAATTATTTCAGTAGTTTATTTGCCTTTGGTGATAACGCTGAGGATTGCTATATAAATGGCAGTAATCCTGGTATAGATTTAAATTGTCAATTTAGCCATAGCGCCCAAACTCTTAAAGAAGATAATATTCATCTTTCCTCATCGTTTGTTGGCAAAGCAAATGAATTATCTAATCCCCAAGAACTATCTGCAAACGATTGGTTAAACTTTGAAAGACCATATCGTTTTTGGGGCAAAGAAGGCGGTAATTTTCCTAACCCTGACAACGAAGGCAATTGTGTTAATGACACTACATGTCGACTTTGGGATTTCAACCTGCGCACAACAGATACAGCATTAAAAAATCGCAATCAACAACCTTCGGACACCAAGCTTATTTATCATCGCTGGAAAATTCAAACATCAACAGAGTGTCAACAGATTGCTGGGGCTATTTGGGCTAATCAAATATGCGACCTTCCAGGATATGATACGCAAGTAGCATGCGAAGCAGCAGGCGGCGATTTTTTAAGCAACAAATGCTTTTCAGTTTTTCTACCTAATGCTGTTGAATTATTCGGTGATCATATCGGCAATGACAATATATTATGCGAAGTGAATGAAACCTGTGTCTTTTCGCCTAATATCGGCGCTTATCAAGGCCATGGCGAGTATACAACATTAACTCAAATTCCTATTAGTGGTCAGCATATTGATAGCGGCACAATTGTGCTTATATCTTTTGCAATTAATGGCTATTAGTTCCTGCGTATAATATCAATAAGTAAAAAAAATCTACTAGCTAACCAAATATTAACACTTCTGTGTAATATTGATGGTAAAAAGTAAAAAAACAATTTTTAAATATTGTTTTGAGTCACAATCCTCACCAATAGGGGGAGAACATGGTACCATCATTCGCTAAAAAATTATTCTTATTTGTCAATGTGTTGGCACTATTATCATTGGCATCTTCTTGCAAAAAGCAAAAAGAAGAAGAAGAATTTATTAAAGACTGTAGCACTACCGGCATTTGCAGTGCTGGATACGTCTGTTTAAGTGACGGGTACTGCGCTAAACTGGTTTTACCCGCCTGTAATAATGGCTCAGGGGCAAACGCAAACTGCAAGCCCTATACTGCAGGTGAAAGCTGCGCCTATAATTATGCCGCTGTTACACCTTGTAGTGGCAACGCGACAAATTGTGATGGTGGCTGCGCCATATGTGATTGCCCGCGGCAAAATCCCAGTGACACCAACTCACCGATATTGGATAAGTGCCAACCTGAAGACTTAGTTTGGGGCAGTTGTAATGCTGATATCGGCAAATTACCAACAGTAAAATGCCCTAGTGGTTTTGTTGATGCTGACAATGATATGCAATCAGAAAATAGCAATGGTTGCGAGTGTAATATTGCAAGTGGCGTATGCAGTGAAGCGGGCAATACAGTTTGCGACCAAGCTATTAATAAAGCAGTAATAGCAGGTACAATAACAAACGATCCGCAAGGTTGTACGCCATTTTTTTATGACCATGATCAAGATGAACATGGTGATCCCAAACGTCCTTTGTGTTTGTGCGGTTCTCCTAATGAAGAAAAAATTGCCTTGGTTGGTGATGACTGTGATGACAATAACCCTAAAGTAAACCCTGGCGTTATTGAGATTTGCGATGGCATTAATTATAGCTGCAGCGCTCAAGTAGACCAAGGGGTAAATTTATTGGGGTGCACAAATTATTATTCTGATGTTGACGGAGATGGCTATGGGGTTGGTGAAGCAAAGTGCTTCTGCCAACCAATAGCCACATATACTGCTACCAAAAATGGTGACTTTGATGATAGTCCTACTGAATGTGGAAAGGTAAGTTATCCGGGTGCCGAAGAAGTTGTTGATCACTGCGATAATGATGGTGATGGCATTAAAAAAACCGTAGTTAGCCATTTTGTTGGTCCTTTAGGGGGTAATGGTTGGATTGATGATATCGGTCAAGCAGCACGGTTTGATGGGCCTAGTGATATATGCTCTGATGGCGATAATTTATATGTTGCTGATACTAACAACCATGTAATTCGCAAGATAGTTATAGCCACTGGTCAAGTTACTACTTTGGCAGGTAACCCAAAACAAAGCGGATATGCTAATGGATTTGGGGCAGAGGCGCAATTTACTAAGCCGCAATACGTTGCAACTAATGGTGTATATGTTTTTGTTACCGATGATGGGCACGCGATCCGTAAAGTGGCTATTGCGACTGGTGAAGTCACTACTCTTGCAGGCACGGCAGACACCAGTGGTTATATTGACGGTACTGGGGCGGCTGCCAGATTCAACCGTCCTACTGGCATGGCTGTTGCCGGTGAATTGTTATTTGTGGCGGATTCAAGCAATCATTTAATTCGCCAAGTGGCTATAGCTTCTGCAGAAGTAAGCACTTTTGTTGGCAATACAAACAAAACAGCTGGAGATGGTATTGGTGAAGAGGTCGGTTTTGGCTCATTGAAAGATCTAGCGATAGCTGATGGTTATTTATACGCTGTGGAACCTTTTAATTTTAAAATTAGAAAAATTGCGATTGATAGCAAAACAGTATCAAGTTTTGCTGAGTCATATAATTATGTGGAAGGTATTTTAATAGATAACGAATATATCTACGTATCATATCGGCACGATGCGATTCTTAAAATATCATTGGTTGATGGAAAGGCACAAAAAATTGCTGGTATTTATAAAGTCGGTTTTGCTGATGGTGATATTTCTGTTGCAAGCTTTGCGTATCCTTCGGGTATTACCAAAGTCGATAATGTTTTTTATATTGCCGAACGTGATAATAATACAGTACGAAAGCTTGATCTTAATTCACAACAGGTAACAACTTTTGCTGGATTATCTGGTGGCAGTTCTTACATTGTTATTGATAAAACATCAAATGCTGCATTTTTTGGGTTACCAACCGGAATAGTTGCAGTCGCTGATGATTTATATGTGATTGATAAATTAAATTATAGTCGAGGTAACATTCGCAAAATTAATATTAACAATAAAAATGTTGAGGTGTTCGCGGGTACACCATTTTCAAGATATAATCCGTTCGAAACAACTCTTTATGATGACATAGGAGTTGCTGCATATTTTAATAATAGTCAAGGTATAACAGTAGTGGGCAATTTTTTATATGTAGCTGATAATGCTGCAATCCGTAAGGCAGATATTACCACAACTGAAATTACGACCTTGGTGGGGAACAATACAAATCTTGACTATATTGATGCTGTTGGTGACGCGGCACGTTTTAGGAATGCTAGTGGTATTGCTGCAGATGGTGAGAATTTATTTATTACAGATGTTGATAGTAATACTATTCGTAAAGTTACAATTGCTAATGCTGAGGTAACTACCCTTGCCGGTGTTGATAAAGAATCAGGTTCTGCAGACGGTACAGGTGCTATTGCGCGATTTAATTTTAAGCAACCAAATATTTACAATTACTTGGCCGGTATCGTTACTGATGGGCAATACCTTTATGTTGCTGACGTTGCAAATCACACTATCCGCAAAATCGTTATTGCCACCAAAGAGGTTACCACTATAGCTGGTAAAGCAGGTGAAGCAGGCAGTGTCGATGGCGAAGGTAATGCCGCACGATTTGACACTCCTCAAGGTTTAGCGCTTGATGGTCATTATTTATATGTTGCTGATAGCAATAATAATACTATTCGTAAAATTGATTTAACTACAATGCAAGTTTCAACTTTTGCTGGGCAAGCAGGAACAAGAGGCAGTCGTGACGGTGATGATTTAGAAAGTCATTTTAATCATCCCACAGGATTGGTCATTTATAAATCAAATCTATACATTACTAATTCTGGCAATAATTCAATTCGAGTTATTAATTTGTAGTTTCCTAAATGTTAAGAAGTGCTAGAGATTATTGGTATAGCAAAGCGAGCGGTAGATTAGATAGTTGACCTGGTATATTTTCAATGTATCACCGCGATATCATACTGCTCGATAAGCTTATCAGTAGTGACAATGGTAGCATTTAGTTTTAATGCCGTGGCGATAATAAAACGGTCTGCAGGGTCTCTATGCAGCCAAGGTAATTCATTGGCTGCTAGTAATATATCAACATCTAATGATGCTAAGGTTAGCTTATGTTGCTCAAGTGCTGTGGCAAACCATTGTGATGGTTTGATTGGTAGGGTTAAGTTGCCTCGTGCTGTTTTTAGGCTGATCTCCCAAGCAGTAATTGCAGATACATAAACTATAGAAGCTGCCTCAATTACATTTAATGCTTTGTCGCTAAGTTTATCGCTACCTGTAGCTAACCATAAAAGGGCACAAGTATCTAATAAAACACAGGGTTTATACATCAAGCCACTCATCTATAGTCGGTTTAGTTGGGTCTTCGTTAATTATTGTTTTGCTGAGCAGTTGTGAAGTTGCTAAACGCGAGCCTGTAGGTAATGGTGAAAGTACAGCTACAGCTTTACCATGTCGACAAATCACTATTCGCTCACCACGCTCAATACGTGCAAGTAAAGCAGATAAATGCGTTTTTGCTTCATGAACGGTTACTGAAGTCATCAAACTAGTCTATATGACTAAAATTAGTCTGACAAGCTAAATTTACAATATGCTTACCATTGCATGATCAGCACTAAAACCTTAAACTAAAACTATGGTACGTATTGAAGGCAGTGGAATATCTACTCAACTAAATCCATTCGGGCCGAATTGGAATACTCCCAAAGTAGATAAAGCCGCCACAGTTGCACAGCAAGTTCAAGCAAAACTTTTTGGTCATACCAAACCAGCTTTGCTCGACCCTGCAAATTTCCCGGAGTTAGCTGCTATGATAGCGCAGCTTTATCGCTACAAACGCAAACTCGCAGTAATAGGCGGCGATGAAGACGAAGATTATATTATAGTATTGGCGGATGGCACTATTGGCATGATTGACGAATTTGGGGTGATCTACCTTGGTGCTAAATTGTTACACGATTTTGGCGATAAACTTGATGTAATCGTTGGTGTATTAGCGCACGAAATAGGGCATCGGCCAAAGCGTTGGCAAGATTACATCAGCGATCAAGAATTAAGCCAAGAACAGATTGAAGAATTATGTCGTCACGAAGAAACGCGTGCTGATATTTTTGCTGGCAAAGCTTTGGCTGAATTAGGATTATCTTGCGAACCACTAATTGAATTTTTGCAAAATATTGAAGATAAACCGCACCCAGAATATTTTGAAGCTAAAGTGCGGGGCGAAGTAATTCGTGAAGCTTTTTCAAATCGTTCATGTCGAGTTGAAAATCGTCGTAAAACCTTCCCAGAATTCGACCGTATGACTTCACCTAAGGGTCATTTGGGTGAGGTGTAACTTTGTGTTTAATTAAGATATGCCATTACGGCGTTGGTCTTCAGCCGCATTTTCTTGAGCATTAGTATTGTTATCTGCTGGCGCGGCATTGCCTTGCATTTGAATGCCCGCTGCCGTTGAACCGCTGCTTGCGTTAACCCCACCAACACCTGATGCTGCGTCTTTATTTTGATCTTGTTGATTCAACTCTGCAGCAGTGGGTTCATTATTAGTTGGACGAAAAGCATTAGTATAAGCCCAATCAGCGGCATCGGCAGCTTCTTTGGCAGCGCGGTCTAGGTCTTTTTCAAAAGACCAGTTTGTCGGATCTGCGCCGCAGTCATTCGTCCATTTATTTGAGTTGGCTGCATTATCCAAAGCTTTTATGGCATCGTCATTTTGTTGGGTATTAGCTTCTTGTGTTGCATTAGCAGCCTGCATTTGCGAGTGCGCTTGATACATACGCTCTAGCTGATGTGCAACTTCGTCTTGTTTTTCTTCGCTTTTTTTGACCTGATCAGCACCGGTTACTGCTGCGCTTGCAATGCTGTCATCGTTAGTTATTTGGCTGTTATTATTGTTTGGTTGCTGCAATGCAGAGGCAGCAACTTGTGCTGAAAAATCACCGACTGAATTGATATTACTCATAAATATTCTCCAAAGGTATTTATAACCTAAGCTTTCGCCGGGCCCGAAGGTGGCGCTAAATTTCTAAGTGACATTACCCGACCGCCAGTTGGTTGAGAGCTATTTGTGGTTGATTGAGGATTAGCTAATGAACGAATTGCATTATTATTTGCTTGGTCATTACCAACTTGTTTGGCAGTTTCACTTTTTTTATCTGCTACGTACTGCTTAGCCATTATTACTGCTTTATTTAATAATTCTTGTTTTTCAAGAAAAGGTCTGAATGGGCCACCTGCTAAAATGACTGCTAATAATTGTGGAGTAGATTGTGGATTTTCATCGACAATTTTTTGTATAGAATTAAATAGCATTTCGTAATTTTTTTCAGTCGACACATGTATCTCCATCTAAGATATACCTACCCACAACACTATCTGTTGGGCTGCTATAAAAGCATAATGATACTGTCGCCAAGCGAGGATAGCAATTTGCAAAAATCAAAGTTTGATAAAAAACCGCACAAATCACTACTTGCGCATGTAATTTGCGCTGACGCATGCCTAGAGAGCGCCTATGTAGAAGTTTTACAAGGCAAAAAGGCCGATTTATTACTTACCGATCCCCCATATTGCCTGCTAACCCGTAGACGTAAACATGGAGATTTACGTGACCCTAAAGGGCGAAAAATAGACCGCGCACCTGTAGTACGTTTTGACACGGTGCGTGATTACACGAAATTTACTAAGACTTGGCTACCTTTAGCAGTTAAATATATTAAAACAACATCACCACTTGTGATTTGGACAAATTTTTTAGGTCGCGCTGTGATTATAAAGGTTGCAAGTGAACTTGGCTATAATCACTTGTGGGGAGAATTTATTTGGGCCAAACGTACTACAAAAAATACTGGCAGCGAACAACTGTTACGTGTTTATGAAACCGCGTTAGTTTTAGGTTGTCAACCATCAGTATCACTAAGCCCAACTGATCATGCACAAGCTTGGGCGGTAGTAGCTGGTTACGATGACGATGGTGAAGCAACGCTTTATGGTAATCATCCACATCATAAACCATTTAGTGTGCTCGAACCTTTATTGCGAAATTATTCTCAACCAGGTGATTTGATCCTTGACCCATTTGCAGGCAGCGGTTCGATTGCGGCTTCTGCATGTAGATTAAATCGTTACGCAGCCACAATCGAGTTAGAGAACGAGTGGGTAGATAAGGTAAAATTACGTCTGCGATAGCAACACTGTAGCTTGTATTTATCGTTTTAATCGGGGTCCCGAAGGTTCGTGGTAGCCGCTTACGCTTATGCCATTATTACAGATAATTTTAATATGGGTACGCTCGGTTCGATTTACCGTTATATTAGCAGTTTGCTGTAAATGAGGCATTGCTGTAGCCGACAAACAAAAGAATGCTGCCATTTCTTCATCTGCAACATGACCTCGATGTTTACGTCGGTCAAGACCGCCAAAACGATAGGAATTATAGCGACTCCAAGAAAATAAACTTAAAGTTATGGTTAATCCTAAAGCACCTAACAAAGCGAAGTATGCTAAATTGTTAAATCCTTCAAGTTCTACCATATGCAAATAGGCTAAATCCCATCCTACATACCAAAGACCAATTGCTAATAGTGGTCGTAGTGCTACTAACCAAACAATAGTTGCAAGAATAGTTAATAGGCGTTCAGTTGAACGACGTAAGTGCGAAAGTTTATATGGAACATCAATAATTAGCCCATCAGTTTCTTTCATCATCAGAAACTTACCTCCCAAAGCCGCGATCAGGGCTTGTCCATACCGCACTCTTTTGGCGATTTTTAAACAGGGCTTTAGGAAAAGCAGCGATGGTTACAAAACAATTAATCACCCAGTAAATAGCGGGATACCACAAAAGCCAAATTGATAACTTGCTAAGGTGTTTATCATAACGACGATCAATACCAATACCAACGGTTAATTGTACTAAGCAAACTGTGGCAATAATTATTCCGGTCCAGCCTGGGATCATTGTACGAACAATTATAGACTGAGGTAGGTTAATAAAGAAACCGGCTAGCCATAATAATAGAGTAACTAAAAAACTATAACACCAACATAAACTTAATACATATTCAGTATAGATAGGCCAAATGCGACGGTTGTGCCAACGAAACATGTCTTTGCCGTATTTTAACAATACTTCTATGCCGCCTTGAGCCCAACGTAACCTTTGACGCCATAGTCCACGTAGCATTTCAGGCATGAGGATCCAGCATAATGCTCTTGGCTCATAACGAATATCCCATTTGGCAAGCTGTAATTTCCAAGATATATCGATATCTTCAGTTACCATATTGTTTGACCAAAAACCGACATCTAATAAGGCACGTTTGCGAAAGGCAACAACTACACCTGAAACCGTAAAAACTTTTCCGATAACCCGTTGAGCGCGTTTTATCATACCTATGATAGAAGAGAATTCGGCAACTTGGATTTTAGCAATTATGGTGGTGCGATTGCGTACTCGCGGATTTCCGGTGACTGCCCCAACACGTGGGCCTGCAAAATGAGAAAGCAACCATGGTAGTGCTTGGGGATCTAAGAGAGCATCCGCGTCAATACATACAAGATATTCACCGCGACTAGCTATGGCAGCCATTGTTAAACCAACGGCTTTACCTTGATTGGTTGCTAGAGTAACAACACGCAAGCGTGGATATTGTTGTTGTAATATGGTTAATAATACAGCGGTGCGATCTGTACTAGCATCATTAATGGCGATGACTTCATAATTTGGGTATTCTTGTTGCATTGCCGCATTGATAGTTTCATTTATTGAGGCTTCTTCATTGTGACAAGGTATCAAAATTGAAACTAAGGGATTGCCTTCTATTTTTGGGGGCTTTTTTTGTCGGTCCATGCGAAAAATAATAAAAATACAGGCACCAGCAATCCAAACGAATGACATTAATAAAGGATAAAAGAAAACAAAATTAAATAACCATTCCATGTTTTCACCAACGATTTAGCATGGCATCTTGATATTGCCGGTGTGTTTTAATAGGTTAAAGTTTTTTAGGCTACGCATGGTTTATCTTTGATTTCGTTTGAATGGAAACGTTTCAGTGCTCATATATTCATGTATTGCGTGTTGGTTCGGGCAATCATCAAATACATTATCAGGGTAATAGGCAATATTGTGCGCTCCAGCCGAAATCAATGTTTGCATCCATTTACGTATTGTATTTTTGTTAATACATTTATCATTATGCCAATCAACGGTTTGTAGCTTAAATACAGTTTTGTCTATGCCGTCTTTAGTGTTCTGCGCAATTTGTACTAGTTGTCGGATCCATTTGTTTGGCTTAGCAACTTTTTCCATGAACGGATAAGTCATAACTACTACATAATCGTATGCTTTGATACTTTTTAGATAATTCTGCGCAAACCAAGCTTCGCTTTCAGGGTTAAGTAATACAGGGGCATAAATGGTGCGTGCTGATAATGCTAATGGGCGATTAGTACGAACGGTATTAATTAGTTCTTGTGTCCAATAAATTAATTGTTGGGTTTTAGCCGATGTCCATTGTTGCTGCTGTTTCAAATTTAGCTTGGGTATATGGTTTTCGCTTAGTTTTTGACCAATTATTTTGTTAAGAACATTTAAAGCCGCAGGATGATAGTCTTCATGATCTGATAGATAAGCATCATCTTGAAAAAGAATGCCGTCAATTTTCGCTGCATACGATAAATCGTTGTATAGAGTTTTCACCTTTTTTAATGCCTTTTCATCAAATGGTGACAATCGCAAATACTCAGTTTGCACGGGTCGAATTTTGTTATTTACTAATTCACGTACACGAGACTTAATAGTGAAATCACTATCCGGAAAAATAATTGCTAAGCTAGGCATCCAGGCGTAAACACGAATGCCACGTATTTGTAAAGCGCGCATTACAAAACTGAATAAATCGGCCTTCATTGGCAATACACTATTTGGAAAGTAAACTTCTGAGACTACACCATCTCCATCTTGATCAGAGAATGCCTGTAAATATACGCTGCTGGGTTTAATTGAGACTATGCGTTCAATAAAATTGTCGATATTTTGTTTTTGCTTGGCTGGATCTTGGTCATAAAGCAAATCTAGATCAGCATGAATGATACGTGTAGAAGTTTTTATTATCTGATGAGGGACAACACCTCCGGCCCAGAATTCTCGTGCAAACTGATCAATTGGAGTGTTCCCACTTAGCATATGTCGTGGTACTTCATATAAATGCTCAAGATCTCCTAATCCATCAAATAGAAATGCATCTGCATTAAAAATCATAGAAAACCCGAGACTTTTTGCTTGTTCAATAGCCATTTGGTTATATTCACCATATGGCCAAACAAGTACCCGTGGTGTAATTGCGAGTTTTCGTTGCATCATAGAGATTGAACTACTTAAGTCTTGCTTAATTCGTTGTTGATGTTCTTTAAGCGTTTCGTAGCGGTTTAGATTTGATAAATATTGGTGTGAAATAACTGCAGCAGCAGTGCTACCTTGTGGATTAAAGGTTAGAGCTTTATGCATGTCATGACTATGACTGGCTATCTCAATTAATCCACTGTCACGTATAACTTGCAAATCTTCCCAAGACAATAAAGTATTATTTTCGCAATCAGCAGTGAGCGTCGTGCCTACCCAAGAAGTCACCACCGCAAGTACCGCAGGGATCCGATAAGTTTGAAGAATTGGTAAAACATTTTGACGAAAACTTGAGCAGCCATCATCAAAAGTTAATAAAACCGCATGCGATGGTAGGGGTTGCTCACCAGATTTTGCTTTGAGTATATCATCAACAGAAACAAAATGAGCTCCATTGCCACGCATATATTCTATTTGTTGTATGAAATTATTTATCGGTACAGCACCGCTGCCATTGGTAGCTCGTAGGGGTATATCATGATAGCAAAATGATATAAAACTTTGTGATGCTTTTGCTGGTGTTTGAGTGATAGCAGCTAAGAAAATAGTAAATGATAAAGATAATAATTTTTTAGTCATAACCTGACATTAGAATGATGCTTTTGCTTCAGCTGCAATCGCCCATTCATACTCATCCTTTCCTGAGTAAGATTGTCTTGCGAAGTTGCCGCTAAAAGTTATTTCGCCACGATATGCAAAATGATGAGTTTGTGCATATCGCATACGCCAACGTTCATTTATATCATAACCATGTTCTTTTTGAATGCCTGCAGTAACTGAGATAAAATCAACAAGTTTGTAATCACGACTTTGCAACCAAGTATGTTCAATTTCTGGGGTAATAAGTATAGTCCAATATTGTCTTGGTGCATAATATGCTGGGTCAATAAGACTTGCATGGCTTATGTCGCCTTCAAGGCGAGCAAACAGTTTTAGATCACCGCTAGCAAAAATACGATTTAATATAGAGGCATTGCTATTATAAATGTAATTTCCATCAGTAAGTATCAAACTTGTTGCTGCTATTTCAGCTGAAAATAACTCACTATGACGATATTTACCAGAAGCCGTAAATAATTGAGCATCAACACCAGCCAGAATGGCTTTAGGTGGCAAAGACCATGTGTTGGTGTCAGCTAGTAAAATAAAAGATAATTCATCGAGTGGTGCATACTCAGCTTCTAAAATTATACCGAATTTATTTTTTGGTACTATAGTTGAGGCAGCAGCTGATAATTTAATATCTACCGTAGGATTAGCAAGTATACCAAGCGTAGCTTTTTTTCGGTCAGCACTATGATTTTGTGCAGTTTCTTGTTTTAATCCAGCGGTAGCGGCGATAGAGATTTTGGAGCGTATAGGTTGATTTACACCAACCGTAATTTGTAAACCACTTAATTCATTATTCCCAAAAGATGCCTTTGAAGTAGTATATACTTCAGTTAATTTATCTAAGCTAAGACGTCGATCAAGATTTTGTGCCTGCCGATTATCAGGGTAAAGCGTTTGCAATTTTTGTGATATTTGTAGAGCTTTGTCTTTTTGCCCACGTTGAGCTAGTGAATCAGCGTAACCTATCAGTAATCCCAAATCGTTTGGGTGAGCAGCTACCGCAATATCAAAATCCAGCAGAGCTTGGCGTTGCCAACCGCGATATTGATGTGTTTGCGCAAGACCTAGCAAAGCTGCGCTATTGCGTGGAGCTTTAATTAACATATCTTTAAAGTAAGTTTCCGCTTCAGCTAACTTATCTTGGCTTATTAACCACCAGCCACGTTCAGCTACTACGGATGCTTTATCCCAATTAGGATAATAAGCATGGCGAAATTTAAAAAACGAAGGTACCTCTGTATCTAAGCTATTTAGCAGATCTTCTATCTCTGTATATCGCGACAACTGAAATAAACAATTTAATTGTGCTATTTTTAATGTATAGTTTTTCGGATAGAAACCGTTATGTTGTTGCTGCAGGCGATTCTCAAGTTGACGATATAGTTTTAGGGCAGTCTCTGGTTGTTCAAGTTCAAAATAAGCATCGGCTGCAGCTCTTAAGGCAGTAGAATCAAAATCAACCCCTAGCCGTTGCATGTCTTCATACTTAGAGATTGCTAATTCATATTGTTGCTTAACTTGATAAGTCACCAGCGCGGCACTTCTTGAAGTAATATTAATTCTGTCAGTTGCAAATGTTTGCATTAATGGTTCAGCAAGTGCACTATTGCGCCACGAAAGATGCTGGAGGGCTTCTTGTTGTGATAGGGTTGCGAATAATTCTTGTGGTTTTTGTACCTCGTTAGTCGATGAAAGCTCTTCGCGAACAACACTTACAGCATATAAACGAAGCAAACTACGCTGTCGACCAATTAGTGCATCATCATTATTAGGTAAATATTGAAGAGCTGTCGTATATATGTTAACAGCGTCTAGGTTACGACCAAGAATTTCACACAAATTACCTAGTCTAATCAGTTGCTCTTGTTTAAAGTTATTGTTTCTCAATATTTCATCAATAGTGTTATTTGCTTGCAGTTTTTTGTCAGCAAGAATTAAACCTTCAATAAGTCCCAATAACACATCATTTGTTAGAGTGTGTCGTATGGCATAGTCATGCATTGATGTTATCTGCATCGCTTTATTTATTAGATCCGCTGCAATAGTATTTTCTCCAAGTTGCATTAACACTGCTGCCTGACCCAGCATAGCTTCAGCATCTTTGGGATGATTAATTAGATAATTCTGATACTGCTCATTAGCTTGATGCCAATTATGTTTATATAAATTTAAATCGGCAGTTAAAAGTTGTTTCCATGTAGCTGTAGATGGCAGGGTATTAACAAAGTTGCGTGCTTCTTCTAAATTATTTTGCGCTAAAAAGCTATGCATAACTGCCGAGGCCGCAAATTTTTGCTTTGGAGATAAAGCTAGCCATTTTTTTGCATAAACTAAAGCGAGGTCGTAGTTTTTTCTTGCGATATTAGCCTTACAAGCAAAAGAAGCTGCCGCAACTGAACCAGGCATTGTCTCTGTTAATAATTCACCAAGTTCTGCGGTCTCTTTAAAGTGTTTAGATATATAGAGTAATGCTGCATAATCAAGTAGAAACTTTTTGGTCTTAAAGGTAATATTTTTTTCAGAACGTATCTGAGACAACGATTGTTGAAGAGAACCATTATAAGCTAATTTTATAGCCTGCAAATGATTGGCAGATTGCCATGAAAAAGATTTAAACCATTGAGGTTCTTCCTCATGGTCAATATTGTGATTTAGCTGGCGAAATCCAAGTGCAAAAAAATACTCAGCTTCTTTCTTTAATAATTTTTGATAGTTTTGTAATGCGTCAAGATTATTTTTATTTCGCAATAAAGTGTTAACATATAATGACAATGCTTCTTGAGGATGATGTGTCGCTTCATAAGCTCGTGCGATACTAGATATTACGTAGTATTTTAAATGTTTGTTTGTTGGTAATGATTCAAATATCTCGATGGCGTCAAGATATTTTTCTGCCCAAGTGTTTACCACGATTAAATCTTGAGCTAATTCTAATTTGCCTTCTTTTTGCCACAAAGAACGCAGTTCAGCAATAGCCGAGGCATGGTGTCCACTTCGAGCTAATGATAATGCCTCATTATATTTTATGCGCAAACGATATGCGTCCCAAATATTGTTGTTTTCTTTAGAAACACGTTGGGTGATAGGGATTAAAGACTTTATATTTATGGTCTTAGCGCTGTATTGTTGTTCGAGTTCATCTATTAAAGCGATAGCATCATTATAACGATGTAATTGCATTAAAATGTTTACACTAGCTTCAATCGCTACACGGTTATCTGATTCTTTGCTTAATATTTCTCGATAAATCAGTAAGGATTCTTCAAGTTTGTCAGTTCGTTTTAAAGATAATGCTGCAGCTGTAAGAAAATATACGGGGCGTTTTTTATAGTTTGGCAATGAAAAATAAAGTTTGCTCGCTTCTTGATATTTTTCAGCCCAAGATAAAATTACAATACGGTCATAATGAGCTTTTATGTTTGCTTCAGAAGAAGAACAAACTTGTTCTATTAAAGGTATTGCTGCGCTGTAGTTGCCTTGGCGAGCTAATTTAACTGCACGCTCATGGATGTTGTTAATATATTGAGTATGCTGGGGTGTTTTTAGCGTAAGCGTGGCGCGTGAATAAGATAAAGCTTTTATTAAATAATCAGGTAAAGTGGTAAGAGGCGACAATTGGTTAGCCGTTTTAAGAGCACGTTGATGTTGCCCAGACCAAGATAAAACAGTAATAAAATCAAATAGTAAAGCAAGGTCGTGACCATGTTGAATTTGTAACTGCTTAAGAAGAGATAATGCCTGTTGGTAGTGTCCTAATCTTGCTAATAAAATAGCGTTTTGATGTTTAATTTTTACAGAATAAGTTTCAAGTTGATTTTTATATTCTGGTTGACGATTTCGTATTTTGGCTAATGCTTGTTCGAGTTGTTGTAGATCTGAAATAGAATGACAATTATCAATTAAATTTTGCACAGTTTTTGACGTAGCAATATCACGTTCGACAAAACGAGCCAAAGAATCAATGTTAGCAGCTGGAAAATTCGTAGAGCCATTTGAAGAATGATAAAGTTCAGATAAAGCATAAGCTGGCAAAGAAAAATTTGCAGGTAATGAGAGATATTTTTCTATGGCTTCGTCCCAGCGATGTGCCCAACAAAGTACAACAATATGATCCGCTATTAAATTTGGAGCATCAAATGGTATTATCTGTCTCTGTATCAGTGATAATTCTTTGAGACTTTGAATAGCTAAATCATAATTTTCTGCGCGAGCCAAAGATAGTGCTTGTTGATGTAATACTTGAATAGTTAACTGTTGTGCCCATTTCATCGTATCAGGATCTGCAGCTAATCCCTGACTTATATATTTAATAGCGCTACGCGGATGATTTGAATTGACTGCCCGTAAATATTGGTTTGCAGCGTTTGCGTCTAATGGTTGCAATATCAACGATAAAATTTCGCTTATTTCTTCTAAATTGCCCGTAGCGGCTTTTGCATTAGCAAGAGCACGATAAATTTCAGCATTATGTTTTAAATTCTGTGGTAGTTTTTGATAGTATTGAATAAGTTTTTGGTGTTCACCAGCCCAAGAGAGTGCATGAATATAGTCGATTAATACTTCGTTATTGTTTGGGTTACTAATTAAGACATTTTCAAATAATGCAAATGCGTGCTGATAATTGCCTTGACGCGCTGCAAGAACTGCTTCTCGATATTGAACACTTATATTGCTATGTACAGTAGAATTTATGAATTCACGAATGTCATTGGTTAATAAAAGAGCAACAATTACAAGAGGCGGTACGGCGCGGCATATGACCACTGCAGTTCGTATGGTGTGTTCGCGCGCTCGTTGCAACATAGGTTTTAATCTAAAATGTCTTGCTTTTTATTGTGTGTGTCTCACTAGGGGCAACATATCTTCATTCACAATAATAAAGTAAAGTGGTTACAAAAGTTATACAAAATTGGCATTCTATAGAGCAAATTCATAGAAATGTATAAAACTAATAATTAGTTAATAATACGAGGGTTTTGGTGTTTTAACAAGATGCATGCTATTTTTTAGTAATTATTGCCACAGTGCAGCGCGACACACAGATTAACTTATTACTCTCATCATGTAATTTAATATCCCAAACCATATTTTTTTGGCCACAATATAGAGGTGTAGCTGTAGCGATTAGTAATCCTGATTGCATTGGATGTAAATGATTGGCATTGATTTCAATGCCAACGGCTGTTTGCCTTTGCTGATCGATATTTAGCCATGTGCCTAAACTTGCAGCAGATTCAGCTAAAACAACCGAGGCTCCTCCATGCAATATACCGAAAGGTTGATGCACTTTGGGGCCGACGGGCATTGTCATAATTACTAAGTCACAAGTTGCTTGCCTGACCTCAATACCGAGATAATCTATTATAGTATTGGTAAAAGTCAGGTTTTTAATATTCATGTTATATTCATAAGTTAGCAGCTAGTCGCTCATTGAAACGACCACGTTCAACATAATGAGTATGCAATAATTCATGAGATTTGTGACCCAACGGAGCGCCTAAATATTCATCATAAAGCTGTTTAATGAATGGATTATCATGTGATTTACGTTTTGGCTTATTCATATCTTCTTGGTAAATTGCATGCATACGAGCTTCGCGAATTTCAAATGTAGTTGGTCGCGGTTGACCACCACCAGCAATACAACCACTTGGACAACCCATATCTTCTATAAAATGATAGGGCGATTTTTGCTCGACTATCTGCGTCATTAGCTTTTTGGCACCTGCAAGCCCGCTGGTAACTGCAATACGTACGGTGGTGCCTTCAAGTTTTTTATATTTTGGCAGCACATTTTCAAAAGTAACGGCTGTTTCTTTAACTTGCTCAAAACCGCGAACAGGTGTGATTGCTAAATTTTCAAATGGTACTTTTCGTCCAGTTATAACTTCATAAACAGTACGCAATGCTGCTTCGGTGACACCACCGGTAATGCCAAAAATATCAGCAGCGCCAGTTGAGAAACCAAGAGGATTATCAAATTCGCTATCAGTTAATTCAGCAAAATCAATGCCAGCTTCGCGAATCATGCGACCTAATTCGCGAGTCGTAAGTACAGCGTCAACATTTGGCAATCCATCAATAAACATTTCGGGTCTTTGAATTTCAAATTTTTTTGCAGTGCAAGGCATTACTGAGACCATAAAGATATCTTTAGGGTCAACGCCAATTTTTTCGCCGCCAAGTTGAGTTGCGTTTATCTCTTTGTGTGCACCATCATCATTATCATGGCTGACGTATAATATTTGTTCCTTTCCATTAGTTATTTTTTTTAATAGTAAAAACTGCAACGTTAGGTGGATCGAGAAATGACCATTAAAAAACAGTCAATTTTTTATAATCCGCGAAACGTTTATTTATTTCATCTAAATTTAGGCGTTTAAATCTTTCAAGACTAAAATCTTCAACCGCAAATGAAGCAATGACGCTACCCATTGCAACAGCTTGCCTTAATATATTGGCATTTATTTCTTGATTCTTTGCAAGAAAGCCAATCATGCCTCCTGCGAATGAATCTCCAGCTCCAGTAGGATCACGAACTTCTTCAAGAGGAAAGGCAGGTGCCGCAAAAATATTATCTTGATCAAATAATAAAGCGCCATACTCACCTCGTTTTACAATGAGAGTACGTGGACCCATATTGCGAATGATTTTGGCTGCCTTTACGAGATTATATTCATTAGCTAGAAGGCGCGTTTCCGCATCGTTAATACATAATACATTTACATGTGGTAAAACTTGTTCTAGTTGTTTGCGATATTGCGGA
Source organism: Deltaproteobacteria bacterium (assembly GCA_016931625.1). Classification (NCBI taxonomy): domain Bacteria; kingdom Pseudomonadati; phylum Myxococcota; class Myxococcia; species Deltaproteobacteria bacterium. Next base: position 30,996 of record JAFGEK010000077.1, read on the forward strand.
TTTTGAATCCAATAATTCATACTATCGCACACGACTAAACGAGGATTGTTAATTTGTTCAAGCACCATTAATTGCAATGCGGGATCAATATTGCCTAATAAAATATATTCAGCGTCACGATAATTTGGCGGTAATTCAGGACGAAATTGCGCCAGAACATTTAGCTGTGTCTCAAGAGTATGAGCAATGTTAAGATTATCATCGTAGCGGCCACTCCAACGAAAAGTTTTGCCATCGAGGGTGCATATTCCTGTGGTATCGATATTGCGACTTTTGAAAAAAGTAAGATGTTCTTGGGGAAAGTCATGACCAATAACACCAACAATACCAACCTGACTGAAATAAGAAGCTGCAGTAGCAAAATATGATGCAGAACCACCCAGAATTTCTTCTTGCAGACCAAAAGGAGTTTGCACTGAATCTATAGCTAAAGTACCTACTACTAAGATCTCCATGATTATCTCCAAAAAATTATAAAATCAATTTTCCTAAATTAATACAAATAGGTTAAGTTAAGCTGAATATAGCTACAGCCTTACTTAGAGCGCTTTCCAATCGCATTGAGCTACTGCGAGCGTGCATACCTGCCTTGCGTTAAGCAGCCTCGTCCCGCCGCTGCTCGAAATATGTCCAATATTCCTTAAGCTGCTTGGTCCTCGGGTGCTTAACTCGGCGACGGTCTACACACCCTCGTATACGCTCAACCCAATTGGAAAGCGTTCTAATCATCGTTGTTTGCCAAATTTTTGCTATCGAGGACTTCTTGAAAAATAGCAAGTATTTTTGGTGAGGTAGTAACTGAGTCAAGACGATAATTGGGTTCTAATTCAAATGATGTAAGCAAATAATCAAAAGCAGCTTTATCGTCATTTTCAGCAACTGCACAAAAACCGAGATAACGTGCAACAGTTGCGCGATCACTTATTAATAATTTTTTATTAGCCAACAGATCTTCAAGATTACTACGTGCCTTTGCAAATTCACCATTCTTATAAATTTCTATGGTATCATTTAGTAAATTTTTACTGTTTGATAATGAATTTATCGAGTTATCTATAGTTTCGTCATTTTTTGATTTGTTTTCATTTGCATTGTGCGTAGCAAAATGTCGTTTTGAAGCCATAAGCGTAGCATTGTCAAAAATTGGTACAATAATTTTTGACCCAGTTAAAAGCGTCTTAATGTTTGGATTGTAATCTTTGATTAAATTAGCTTTCTTTGTAGTACGATAATATTTTTGAGAAATCTTTGCCCAAGTATCACCAGCAATGACTTTATGACGTAAATGAAAAGGCATTAACAGCTCTGTACCAATCTTAAGATCATTAGGATTGCGAATATTGTTTTCACTCATTAATGCTTTATAACGTTCATGATCACCTAAGTGACGCTTAGCAATTTCGGCAACTGAATCGCCACGGCGAATTTTATAGGTGTAACATGCAGGGATAGATAAGCGCGTTCCTGTAGCTATTTTGCTTTCATTATCTATTGAATTTTTTATCAGAATATAAACTGACTTCCAAGCAGCGCCATAATATTGACTCGCAATGCTGTTTAAATTTTCATTGTTATAATTATGAAAAGTCGTACCGGTGGCAAAACGCGAAAATAATATCAATATACATATCAAACTAATAGTTAGCCTGCGGCTATTCATGGTCTACGCCTTTTCTTAAGCGTGATATTAAGTTGTTTGGTTTCGCCGCTTTGTAATTCGATTATGCGTTTTTCAGTAGGATAATAGGTGTTGCGAAATTCAATAACATGTTGTCCAGCTGGTAACATAATTGGTTCAGCAAAAGGTGTAGTATCATGCAAACGGCCATCAATATATACTTCGGCCCAAGGCACAGCATTTATTTGAAGTTTTGCAAAACCAGAACCAATGTTAAAATGAGAAATTGAGAATGCATACAGTGCAAAAATAATAAGTAATATGCTGTTAAACGTAAACAATGGTTTTAACACCGCACTACGTGAATCTATACCACCTGTGTCGGTCGCGGCACCTTGAGTTTCTATTTCTTCTTTTGGAACATAAGTTGTTGCTTCACTATCATTAATGAGATCACGATGCCGCAGATAAATTAATAAACGACCGTTGTAATTAATTCTAACTTTTTTTGCTACAAAACTTTCAAGATCACGACGCAGCAATTCAGTGGTACGATACCTTTTATCAGGACGTTTTTCTAAGCATTTACGTAAAATGCGATTTAAACTCCAGGGTACATCAGGATATAACCTTCTTGGTGGTATATATGCCTCTGTAAGTATACGTTGCATTACACTTTTTGTGTCATCTTCAATAAAAGGCTTTTGGCCGGTTAACATTTGATACAGTACAATTCCAAACGAAAAGATATCTGAGCGATGATCGACCTTTTGTCCCATTATTTGCTCAGGTGACATATAAGCGGGTGTGCCTAACGCAGTACCAGGTCGTGTTAAGTCATCAAAGGATTCATCACGGGCAATGCCAAAATCCATTAGTTTTACATCGCCCTGTTTGGTTATCATTAAATTTGAGGGTTTAAAATCACGGTGAACCACACCACGGAAATGCGCATATTCAAGAGCCCGCGCTGCTTGCAGCGCAATAATGCCGGCAATATCTGGTGGTAAACGCTCTACTTTAGTCAATAAAGCATAGAGGTCGATGCCATCCACATATTCCATAACGATATACATGGATAACGCACGAGAAATAAAATCATAAATATGAACAATATTTTGGTGTGCAAGCTGTGCTACACTTTTTGCTTCACGCTCAAAACGTTTGCTTATTGATTTGTCTGATGTAAGTGAATTACGTAGCTCTTTAATTGCAACCAAACGTGACAAGGAGGGTTGTTCGGCTTTATAAACCACAGCCATACCGCCGGAGCCAATTTCTTCAAGGATTTTAAATGAGCTAATATGTTTTTCAGCAGCCATTAAGGTAAGACGTTATTCCGGCTGCGTTTTGTTTTCAACCGTTACTGCAATAAAGTAGAAGGTTTATTTGCAATATTTTTATTGGGTTTTTTGAGGTGTAGCATGCGTTTGTTCTATATTGGTGACGTGGTTGGCAAGCCTGGACGTAATGCGGTTATGAATTTGGTTACGCCACTACGTTCTGAATTATCGCTCGATGTGGTGATTATTAATTGTGAAAATGCTGCGGCAGGTAAAGGGGTTAACCCAGAAATATCTAATATGCTTTTAACCAAAGCCGAAGTTTTGGTAACCGGCAATCATGTCTGGCACTACCGTAATTTTGAACCTTATCTTGATCGCGAATCAAGAATAATACGCCCAGCAAATTACCCAAATGCACCAGGGCGTGGTTCTACGGTTATCAATTTGCCTGGTGATAAAAAACTAGGAATCATTCAAGTGGAGGGTCGTGTTTTTATGCGCAATCTTGAATGCCCTTTTGCTGCAATTGAACGTGAACTTAAAACAATGGCTGATATAAAATATATATTTGTAGATATACATGCTGAGGCTACCAGTGAGAAACAAGCAATAGCCTGGTATTTTGATGGTCAAGTTTCTGCAATTATTGGTAGCCATACTCATATTCCTACTGCTGATGAACGAATATTGCCGAATGGTACGGCCTATTTAACTGACGCAGGAATGACCGGGCCATATGATTCTGTAATTGGTATGGAAATTCGAACCTCTATTGAGCGTTTTTTAACACAACGTCGTACTCCACATGAGGTAGCTAAAGACAATATATGGCTTTGCGGTGTAGTAATAGATATTGATGATGAAAGTGGAAAGGCGCGTAGCATAGAAAGAGTAAAACGCAAATTCAGGGGGTGACCCTACTTAAAGAAATATTCTAAGTTAAAAAATATCAATGCCTGAAAAGAAATGGGCAATTTCTATTTTTGCTGTTTCTTTTGCATCCGAACCATGTACTGCATTGCGTTCAACGCTTTGTGCATAATCTTTGCGTATAGTGCCTAGTTCTGCTTTTGCAGGGTCGGTAGCGCCCATTAATTCACGATTTTTTACTATAGCGTTTTCACCTTCAAGCACGCTGGCAACTACTGGGCCGCTGGTCATAAATTCTACGAGAGAGTTAAAAAATGGTTTTTCGCGATGAACCATATAGAATTCTTCAGCTTTATTTTTAGATAAGTAGACCATACGCGTAGCAATAATTTTTAACCCTGCACTCTCAAAGCGGGATAGAATGGTGCCGATGAGACCTTTTTGTACAGCATCAGGTTTAATAATAGAAAGGGTTCGTTCAATCATTGTTTTGATAAACTCCTAAATTGCGAGAGTTAATTTTATGCCGCCGATGTGCCAGAGCTATACTAAATATGCAATAAGAAGATATAATTTTATGTGTATTTAGTTTTAAAAAAATGCTAGATTTCAGAAGTTCACCTCTTGCCGATTAAGGGTCTCGTAGAATAACTTGCAGGTTATGAGCAGCTTTCCAATTACACCATCTGGCCACGAAAAGCTTAAACAAGAATTACATCGTTTAAAGACGGTAGATCGTCGCCAAATAAGCCAAGAAATCGGTGCAGCTCGAGAATTGGGCGATTTATCAGAAAATTTTGAATATCACGCAGCAAAAAACCGTCAAGGTCTTATTGAGGCGAAAATTCGTGATATCGAAGACAAGCTATCGCGCGCACAAGTTATTGATCCCAGTAAACTTTCTGGGAATAGAGTTGTTTTTGGCGCAAAAGTTGAATTACTTGATGTCGAAACTGATGAAACTTTAAATTTCCATTTAGTTGGTGAAGTTGAGGCAGATGTTGAAAATGGCCGCATTTCAATTACTTCGCCAGTAGGAAAAGCTTTGGTAGGTAAAGAGATTGGCGATGAAGTACAAATACCGGGCAAAAGTAAAAAACGTTTAGTCGAAATAGTTGATGTTTCATTCGGTGCCTAATTGCATTAACTAATAGATTAATTTTACCAAGCTAGTTTTAGTTAAGGGGAAAGTGCAGCAATGACGCAAGTGCAGCAAGAAATATTAATTAACGCACCAATAGAGTGTGTTTTTAATATCATTACTGATTATGAAAACTATAGCGATTTTTTGCCAGATATGAAATCAGTTACAGTTGAATCACGCAAAGATGGCATAGCTTTAGTGCGTTTTGAAATAGAGTTAATTATGCGCGTAAGTTACACCTTGAGATTAGTTGAAGAACCACCAAGACGTTTATCGTGGACACTACATTATGCTAAAATGATTTCTTTAAATAATGGCAGCTGGGAACTTGAACCAAAAGATGACAAAACTTTGGCTCGTTACGCTCTTGAAGTCAAACTACGAGGGCTTATCCCAAAATCAGTCAGTACAAGACTTTTAGGGACAACTTTGCCAGATATGCTCCAACGTTTTCGTAACCACGCAGAAAATATACGGTAAATATAAATAGAACTACTGAATTTATAGAATTTCTTGCAGAATTGGTTTAGCCAACCTACGATATAAGTAGAGGTTTTTTTATATAGTTGAGTATGTTTGCCAAGACTGCTTGGCAGGAGTTGGGCTAATGCTCGACAGTTTTATAATTGAAGAACTAAAAAAGCGCGAAGAGCGTGAGCGTCAACGTGCGCGTCATGAACAGCCAAGGTTAGATCTACCTGTTAATGATCCTAAGCCACATATACCGAGTGAAAAAAAATCTAATCATGACAAAGAGGATAAAGGTCAAAAGCGCGGCGTGGTGATTATTGATATTTAATAGCAGTTATTGATTACTTAAGCCCGAACCCAAACTATATTCGCCAACACTAATTAAAATATTTAATCGCCAGTTACGGTCGACAGCATTTATTGCTTTAAGGCTTTTACTGCCGGATATTGTTAGGTCCCAGCATTCACAAGGTGAATGATACCGTACTGAAAAATTATGAGCAGTTAATCCTTCTTTTTCTAAATCAGCTTCGTCATTTTCTCTTGGGCTATGTAAGTAATAGGAGGTGTTGTAAGAAAGAAAGAAACGGGGTGGTAAAGACAAGTTAATGTTGGTATCAACATAATGAACCCATTTTGCACCGGGTATATATTTATTAGGTAACGACTCGAATTGATAAATATTACGTAAGAGATGGCCAGAATTAGGGGCTATTCGGCGATAAGTTGCAGATAATGAAAACGGACCAACTGCCGGAGGCGAAGCCCAAGCAACAAATTGACGCCAGACTAAACTTTCATTTATTTTTGTGGTGTCAGGATTATCTTTGGTTGCAAGACCAAGCAAATACAAGCTAGCCTCAGTACCACCACTCATTAAACCAGGGATGTTAAAATTTAAAGAAAGATTGGTTGCTAATAAACTTTGATTTTCTAAATTAAATGGTTGACTTATATCTAATGTAACTAAACGATTAAGGCCATTTAGCTGTTGCTGGGAGAGATCTTGAGTGAGTGAGACTATACCTTGATGCGAAATATGGTCACGACGAAGAAGAGCATTTATTTGATCTAATGAGACTGTACCATCAACACGATACATAAGGTCACTGACACGCCTGCCTCGACGCCAAGGGATACCTAAGTAACTTATATGTGGGGTTAATACATGAATATATTGTCCAAATTTTCCTGCAAACTGTATTGAAGCATCAGCTTCATTTATTATGGCAGTATTTTCCCTAGCGTCATCAAGTGGACCATTGCCACTTAAAATTGCGGTATCGATCCTACTACGAGCAGATAATGCCAACGGTCCTAGTTGCCTAGAAAATGCCAATGCTGGTGCAGCACGTGTTATAAATAAAGTTGGTTCATAGTTGATATACGAAGCATAAGCAGGAGCAGCATAAGCACTCCAAGGGCCAATACGTTCAAAACTAAACGAGCCATCTAAATAAAAACCCGAGGTCACGTTGATAGGCAATAGGTTAAGTCGCATCACCGGACCATGCTGTGGTGAGCGATATTCAGTAGATTGTAGATTTGTTAGCTTTTGTGGAGTATTGCCAACACGTAGCAAATAATCAGCACCAATAAGTGCAGAGACCAATGCAGAACGCCATTGCAATTGTAGGCGCGAAGGGATATAGACACTGACTTGTTGGTTTAGCGTCTCACCAAAATCTAAACGATAATTATCATCTGATATCCAATCAGCGCGTAATAGCAGTCGCAGATTTTTAGAAAAATCTGTTTTATGCGACCAAGACAAAGCATAGCGTTCAACTAAATCGTAGCGAGGGTCATTTGCAATTTTATTTGCAAGCGCGGTATTAAAAGCGTTTTTGTTGGTTGGATTACAATATAAATCGTTCTGCCAATTATTTAATAATTCTTGTTTTAAGGTTGGATCAGCTTCTTCTTTTGCTGTTTTAAGTCTAGCATCGCAATCGTCCTTCCAGGCTTTAATTACCATGGCATGGTCGCCATCATGTGTCCAAGAAATTGTAAATTCACCTTCAGTTCCTAGTATTGGCGCATATCGTAATCTTGCACCTAAGCGTGGTGCACCCCAAGTTTCTGGTGAATACTTATGGTCTAATGACCAATCGGTACGAATACCTGGAATGATGGTTAAATCCCAGGAGTCGCTTAGCGGAATAAAAAATGGTAGATCTAACATTGGCCATGGTGGCTTATAAAACATGATTTTGGGTGGCAGAAACCCAGTAGCACGGCTTTTTAATGGTATTGAAAGAGGTGGCATTGGGGGGGTGATGGGTATTTGCAGATTGCCAAATGGAGATATACGAAAAACCGGCCACCAAATAGTAGCGCGTTCACCCATCGTAACGTCAATAGAATTAGAACTTAAACTCCAAGAGGGTAGGTCACCACCACAATCACATTTAGTAAAATTACCTTGTTCAATATGCAATTGGTTTTTACCGAGGCGTTCAATTTGCTTACCAGCGATGACCATGTCATTACGCCCAAGCGGTATTTTTGAATCTGATCTAATATCAGTGCCAGCTTTAACACGTATAACAGCATCATTCATGCTAGCTTTAATTCGATCAGCACCAAGCACTACGCTGCTACAGGTAATTAATTTTTTATCTTCTACGAGTAGAACATTGCTACGAGCAATGGCACCAGCAAAATTATTTTGCTCGGTGATTTGCACTTCGATTTCATCTGCCCAGAGACGAATACTTTCGCAAAAAAGACTTGCACGTTGGCGTAATATGCATGATTTGCGCGAACAATCCATGTTTTCGGAGGCAAGTTCAAGTTTTGTACAAGGACCACCATTAGTAATTCCTTGCAACATTGGTGTAGTGCTAATTTCTGCTGCCGCGGCAGGGGCAGTAAACGCAAAAATTGATAAATTGCACAAAAAAGCAAGAAATAGCGGTCGAATTTTTTTTAGAATTACTTTATTTCCCCAAAGATGCAGCATCAGTTTTAGCCTTAAGGCAATAGTGCATTTTTTTACACCCTATTGCATAACTGATGTGCTCTTACTAGCGCGAGAAGTCCAATGCAACTATGGTATCGGTTTGCGACACATTAAAAGTAACTTTACGTAGCAAACGGATCTCGATATTTACGCTTGGGGAAGCTCCTTCAATTGGTTTGGCAACAATTGAAGTAATTGGGCCAGCAAAATGCTGGGTTAATAATGGACGGGTATTATTGAATAGGGGTACTTTGGCATTTTCAAGAATTAAAATGACCAGATTATCACGAGAGCTATCAACTTTATAATGAGCCTTATCACTTGTACGCACGAACACTCGAGAGGCGTCTTGAAACTGCTGAAAACCAACCCATGTGAGATCTTGTATTTCTCCATCAAGATTTTGTCCATTGGCACTGCTAACGAATATAAACATCGCGACTGTAAAAAAAGCAATCTTCGCAAATAAATGTCGAAAAAATAAATTTAGTAAAGTGTACAAAGAAGACATGTTAACTGCCCCTAGTTTTTAAGTTTATATAGGCAAAAGAAGGCTAACATATTGAAAAATATACAGCAAAAATTTTGCTTAGCTAAAAAAATTTTCATGCGCGGTACGGACTGGTAGTCACTTGCGTTACAAGCGCAGTACAGACTATTGGTATGGTTAGTAAAAAATCGTTCTAAGGTACTTAAAAACCACATAACTTAGTGAGGACATATGTCTTTAAACAATGCTACCCCTCCATTTCTTCCTAAATTTTCAGCAGATGCTACAGTATCGGCTACCTTTGTGACTTCATTGGGTAATTTTGTTTGCCGCTTATTTGCTAATGAATGTCCAATTACGGTTGGCAATTTTGTTGCCTTAGCTCGCGGAGAAATGCCCTGGATTGATAAAAATGGTCGTAATATGCAAGGTACGCCATTATATAATGGCACTATTTTTCATCGAGTTATTAAAGATTTTATGATCCAAGGTGGTGATCCAGAAGGTAATGGTCGCGGTGGTCCTGGCTATCGTTTCGCTGATGAAATTATACCTTCTTTAAAACACAACAAACCAGGCATTTTATCAATGGCCAATGCTGGCCCAAATACCAATGGCTCTCAGTTTTTTATTACTGAAGTCCCGACACCTCATCTTGATGGTCGACATGCAGTATTTGGTGAAGTCACAGATGGATTTGATGTGGTTTTGAAAATAGTAAGCACTAAAGTAGATGCAAACGATAGACCGGCAAAACCAGTTGTAATCGAAAGTATTAATATTGATATCAGATAGCTTTGATAGAAATGACCACAATTGGTTTGATAATGGCGGCTATTGCTGCAATGGCTTTTGCAAGTAAGCCGCCATTATCTCCGAATTCATCAGATGTATTCACGCAGCTTTATGATAAAAAAGTTACTTTAACAAAAAATAGTGAGCCGTTAATTACTGTAGGGGTCGTTAATGATACAGAGCAAGTAACTCTGCGTGCTGATTCAACTGTCGATATTGATTTTTGGCAAGCAGGACAACAAAGACATTATACTATAAATAATGGCGAATCCATCAGAATAAAAGTTAATCAAGCAACCACAGCTACACGACAGTATTACGTCGATTTTGCAGGTTCTTCTTATGGCGATGAAATAAAGTTAAAGCAAGTTTTAGCAACCTGGACAAATAAAGGTATAAAGCAGATCAAGGTGAATACTGAAGGAATGATTTTACCTTTGCGCTATCGAGCTATTGATAATCGTGAATATCGTTTATACATAAATGCTACTAATCAAGCAGAAGCTCAACAACAAGCAACCGATTTTTTTTATCGTTTTGGTGTGCATGCAGAAGTTAAAACAAAGTTAACAAAACTACCACATGGAAACTTAGAAGTATTTGCAACTAAGCGTGTTTTAGGAGTTGCAACAGACTATATCCATCTGCAAGCTGCATCAGGTATTTTGCAAGTCGATAAAGTTGAATATGGTCGGGGTTATCGCTGGCATGGCTATGAAGACCGTAGTTATCGTGGAGAACTGTATATTGCTATTAATCCTGAAGGTAATTTAGCGGTTATTAATGTTTTAGGGATAGAAAATTTATTAGAAGGGACCGTGCCTGCTGAACTTTATGCTTCCTCACCTAAAGAAGCATTAAAGGCTCAGGCAGTAGCAGCACGCAATCATATGTTAGCTAAGCTTGGGCGTCGACATCATGCTGATCCCTTTCAATTGTGTAGCTTTCAACATTGTCAAGTATATGCTGGCACATCACGTGAAGATCCACGCTCGAAAGAGGCTATAAAGGAGACAGCAGGCCAGGTGTTGTTTTTAAATAACCGGCTTGTTGATTGTGTGTATTCAGCTAGTTGTGGTGGATATACTGAAGATAATGACGCGGTCTGGGGTGATGAGCCAGATCCAGCATTACGTGGTCGGCCAGATTTTGATGTTCACGAACATCCCGAACTTGCTCCTTTTGTCGCTGGGTTGAATGAAAAACTTATACCGGCATGGATTAATATTACCCCAAAATCATTTTGCGCAAATGCAGCTAAAGAGGCATCTCAAAAAGTTCGTTGGAGTCGCACTTTTAAAGCAGATGAATTATCAAAGCTACTGCAGCCACAATATGGCAATATTGGTGCATTGCGTGATTTGGTTATTAAAAGACGTGGGGTTGGAGGAAAAGTAATAATTTTAAGCCTAATTGGAAAACTTGGCAGCGTTGATGTTATTCATGAACTACCGATTCGGCGCCTTTTTAATAACCTTAATTCAGCTGCTTTCATAATTGATATATCACGAAACCAAGCAGGCGACTTAACAGAAGTAGCATTTCATGGGGCTGGCTGGGGTCATGGAGTTGGAATGTGCCAGCTAGGGGCTATTGGCCGAGCTCAGGCTTTACATACATTCGATCAAATTTTGGCACATTATTATAACGGTGCATACCTAGAAAAATTGTATTAATTATAAAATGGCATAAAGTTATTGTTATATTTTTCACAGTTACACTTGACATAATGCGTCTTAAGGCATCCATTATGTTTGTAATTTAGATGTAATAATTAAGGAGTGGATAAAATGATTGATTGGGAAAATATACTCTCCCTAAAACAAATTCGAAGAGAAATGGCTTTAAGTCAATCGCAACTCGCGACTTTGTTAGGAGTATCCCCGCGTACGGTGCAAAGTTGTGAACAAGGATGGCGTAAACCAAGTCCCGCACTTGAAAAAACATTGCTACTTTTACGTATTGCTCATGAACGAGGACCTAATCTTTGTTCGCAACGATGCTGGGAGATTAAGAACTGTTTTGAAAACCAGCGTAATTCGTGTCTGGCTTTTCGTACTCGCCAAGGTCATCTGTGCTGGCTAATTAGTGGTAATATTTGTTCAGGCAAATCGTTACGTAACTGGGAAGATAAAAAACAAGTATGTGCTCAATGTCCACAGTTTCATAGATTATTAGGTGATTTAAATAACAAGTTGCAGAGTGAAAATTAAAAAAATTTGTTTTTAGTTAAATTGGGTCATTATCCCTCTTGCCTCCTTTAAACAAAAGCTTCAAGTTGCCGCCTATAAAGAAACTCATAAATGGGGCTTCATCCGATTTACTATATATTTGGAGGCAAAAATGTCTTTGACTAACACACAAGAATGGCAAGCACTTAAGCTGCATCACCAAGCAATTTGTAACATTCATATGAAAGATATGTTTGCCAGCGATAGTGAACGTGGACGAAAATTTTCTTTGCGCGTTGGGCCAATATTTCTCGATTATTCGAAAAATCGTATTACTGATGAAACAATTAAATTACTTATGGCTTTAGCAAATAAATGTGAGGTTAAAAGAGAACGTGATCGTATGTTTAAAGGTGAAACGCTTAATTTCACTGAAGGTAGATCAGTATTGCATGTCGCCTTACGTAATCATTTTGATTGTCCGATTAAGGTTAATGGTAAAGATGTTATGCCTAATGTTAAAGCAGTTGTTGAAAAAATGTATTATTTTGTTGAACGAGTTCGTTCAGGAATTTGGCAAGGTTATACCGGAAAAAAAGTAACAGATATTGTAAACATAGGTATCGGTGGTTCTGATTTAGGACCTATGATGGTCACTGAAGCTCTGAGTCCATATTGGCATCCAGATATACAGCCACATTTTGTTTCTAATGTTGATGGTACTCATATTGCTGAAACATTAAAACACCTTGATGCACAAACAACTCTGTTTATCATTGCTTCAAAAACATTTACAACACAGGAAACCCTCACTAATGCACATTCTGCTCGTGCTTGGCTGTGTGAAAAATTAGGTAGCGAAAATGCAGTAGCTAAACATTTTGTGGCGGTGAGTACCGCAGCACAAGAAGTTGCCAAGTTTGGCATTGATACAGCCAATATGTTTGAATTTTGGGATTGGGTAGGAGGTCGTTATTCACTTTGGTCTGCTATTGGACTACCCATTGCTTGTATGATTGGTACAGAAAATTTTAGCAAATTATTAGCTGGTGCAAATGCAATGGATGAGCATTTTTGCAATGCAACTTTAGATAAAAATATGCCAGTGCTTTTAGCGATGTTGGGGGTTTGGTATAACAATTTTTTTAATTTTACCTCTCACGCTGTGCTTCCGTATGACCAATATTTACATCGTCTGCCTGCATATTTACAGCAAGTAGATATGGAATCAAATGGTAAGCGCGTTGATCGAAGTGGTGCTGAAATTAAAGATTATGCGACAGGACCAATTATTTGGGGTGAGCCAGGTACCAACGGACAACATGCCTTTTATCAATTGTTGCATCAAGGAACCCAATTGATACCTGCTGATTTTATTGCTCCAGCAAAAACTCATAATCACATTGGTGATCATCATCCCATTTTACTTGCCAATTTTTTTGCACAGACTGAGGCACTAATGTGCGGTAAAACTGAAGATGAGGTTCGTTGTGAATTAGAAGCAGCAAATTTACCAAAAGATAAAGTGGAGTTGTTAATACCTCATAAGATTTTTCCTGGCAATCGTCCAACTAATAGCTTTTTAATAGATGAGATATCGCCAGAATCTTTAGGTATGCTATTAGCTATGTACGAACATAAAATCTTTGTGCAAGGGATTGTTTGGAATGTAAATAGCTATGACCAATGGGGTGTAGAACTTGGCAAACAACTTGCCAAAAGAATATTACCTGAACTTAAAGATAAGCAATCCATAAGTACCCACGATTCATCGACAAATCAGCTCATTAATGAATATAAATCTTCAGTCTGATATTATTTTATTTAAAAAAGCATGTCTCTAGCATAAGGTTAACTAATGAAGAGCGTGTTGATGTATAGGCGAGTTGGCTTTCTAGTAACAATTTTATTCGTAAGCAATGCTGCAGCCCAAAACTATGATGATTTTTTACATCCATTTAAAAAGCCACTCTCTTCATGGGTAAAACAAATAGATGAAGCAAGGCAAAGTGGCGATTTAGACACCGCAGAGTTAATTGCTGATGCTGCCGAGAAAACTTTAGGAACAGGTATAGCACCTTTGGTTCGGCAACGAGGTTTGATTGCTCGTGATCGTGGGCAATTACCTGAAGCAGCCAATTTTTTTGAGCTTGCCGCCAAGCTTGATCCTTCTTCTGATGCACGACTCGAACAAGTTGCTGCTTTGATTCCTATTGGTCGTTGGCCAGAAGCTGTTGAGGTGTTAGCTAGAGCTTTTGATGAACGTAGTATTTCTTTAAGAGTCGATGATGTCATTGTGGATCAACGTATTGCCCCTCTTGTAGGATTTGAACCTTTTCAGGCATTGATTCATAGTGTGCGTAATGATCAAAGTGGACCATTTGGACGAACTTTACAAAAACTTGAGCGAATTGATGTGGCCGTAAGCAGCAATAAAAATATATTAAATATAATTAGTAGTTGGATTTATGCCATTTCCAGAATTGTAGATTATCCTGGTACAGCAGTTTTTGCGTTATGGATTTTAGGTTTACTGTTTAGCATTGGTTTAGCTCAGACGCAAATGATACCTCCTCCTTGGTCTTTGATTAGTGGTATGCTTTTAGCCTCAGGAATATGGTATTTCACTGCTCGTATCGCAACTAACCAACCATATGCTGGTTTAATGACTATCTCTGTCGCTTTAGGAGTTATTTTTGCTCCTTGGGGAATAGCTTTAGCCTTAAGAAGTATCCTGCATAGAAAAGATAGAAGGCTAAAACAAGAACAACAAATTAATGAAAATAAAGAGTAAGGTTTTAAAATACATTTTTACATAAACTTCGGTAGTGATATCTGTACTATTGTTCCGGTTCCTACTGTGCTTTCGATACTAACATTACCACCGACACGTTCAACCATACGTCGGCATTGTGCCACTCCAAGTCCAGTACCATCTTGTCGTGTTGAGAAAAATGGAGTTCCTACTCGTTCAAGGATTTCAGAAGTCATACCGGGACCGGTATCCTCGACGATAATATCCAATGCGTTTTTTGTATCAGTCACACGAACAGTAACATTACCACCCGGAGTATTAAGTCTTCCAAGAGATTGAGCGGCATTTGCAATGACATTGATTAGCGCTTGGCTCAATTCTGTGGAGCCAATTGCAACTTTAGGTAAAGTTGCTGCGCCATTATAACTTATTGTACCGCGAACACTTAATGCAAGATTTCTACAGACTGATATTGCATAGCGAATAACCGGAAGTGGGTCACATTGTGTTGGTTCAAGGGCATTGGCTGGCCGAGATAGTTTTCGCATGCTAGAAGTTAGGGCATGCATTAGACGGCATCCTTCAAGCATATCATTGACAATATGAGGCAATTCTTCAGCTAACTCGGTTAATTGTTGGTTATTATCTTTTGAGAGTTCACTAGCATGATTTTTTAATAAATTTTCTAAAGCAGGTACTGCAGGGATAAGCTGACTTAATCGCTCAGAATTAGTCATTAAATAAGATAATGGTTGAGTTAAATCATGAATAACAGTTGCAGCTATACTGCCAAGAGTGACCAATCTTTCTGTTTGAATTAGACGTAAATGTAAAGTTGAATTTTCTCGACCTAAATGAAAAGCTTCAAGACACCAAGTTAGTACTTGTTCAAAATCTGCAGTATCCCAAGGTTTGATTATGTAACGAACCACCAAACCATCATTAACAGCGCGCAGAATTGGATCGAGATCGCTGTATGCTGTAACTGCAATACGTATAATATCTGGATAGAGATCTTTCACTCGATGTAATAATTCATTACCGGACATATCTGGCATTCGTTGATCTGATATTATTACAGCGACATTATTATTGGTTAGAAATTCTAAAGCTTCTTTTGCAGAAGCAACCGTAGTAATTTTAAAACGTCGGCCAAAGCATTGCTCGAAGACGATACGGTTCGTGCGCTCATCGTCGACATAGAGGATCAAGCCATCAGGAACCGTCATTTTTATTTCTCCTTACCCCTAATTCGTATACTTTACACTTATACTCTATACCTTATCCTAACTAATACTTCACTTTACAATAATAACTAGATGTTATTCTTGAAATTAAATTTTGTGGATAAGGCTTTTTTAAGTAGTAATCTACGTTTAAGATTATGTAGTTGCAGATTGGCGTACCTTATCTGTTTCATTATTGAACGTAATTTTAAAAAACACTACTTCGCGTTTATAGACTTGCGCTCAAAGAGGCAATTCAATTTTGAAGTAGAATATTAAATTTTTACTAACATGTTAATAAAATTTGAATATTTCTTATTCCATCTGATTGCGTTTTAAAAAATGAAAAATAAACAAAAAAGTAAATATATGTAAAAAATATTATTAGCCAAATAAGATAATAATATGTTTAGTGATAAAATTATGTAAAATTTTATAG
>JAFGEK010000078.1 GCA_016931625.1 Deltaproteobacteria bacterium
GAGTTTTACGTAACTCCTCGTCATTCCTACGAAAGTAGGAATCCAATTCCGATAAAAGTGAAAAATGAGACTAAGAGTCAGCTTAAGGCGGGGGCTTTGACCATCCCAGCATGGGACAGTAAATTACCCCACACATTGTTCAGCAATTATTAAGCAATAAAAGTGCCAATTATAAAATCCATACAATATTCAATAATTACCGATAAGCCATTTTGCCTATCGCGTACGCAAGTTTTTTGTTAGGCGGCTCAAACAAGCTGCTCAATGGTAAAATGGTCACTTAAAGGGTTAATAATTTTAACATCCTTAAATAAACGGCCGTCTTGCAAATCTTCACTTAATATAAATTTTACTTTATTTTGCTGGGCAACGGCCAAAAGCTGTGCGTCCCAATAGGCGATACTATGATCAATAACAATTCGCGCTGCCTGTGTGGTTACAACATCATTGATTGGTAGTATCAACCACGCTTGTGAAAAATTTTGCATGAGCATGCATGCTTCTTCGGTGGTCAATTTAGCTATTAGTTTACGCGTCACCACCGTAAAAAACTCGCCCATAATTTGCGCTGACAACACAATTTCATGCCGCTGCGTTAACTCTTGCAATAACTTAATGACACAAAGCTGTTTGGCGGTTTCACTGCGATCATAGGCATAAACAAGAATGTTGGTATCAAGAAGAACGCGACTCAACGTAATCCCCGATCATAGAGTTCATCGCGTGTCCAACTTCTGCCACCAACTACCGGCCCACGAGCGGCTACTTCATTTGAAAAAGCAATTAGCCTTGCATAGGCACGCTGGCGCTGCTCATCTTGTGACGTTTCTAAAATATCAAGACCATAATCAAGCGCCAAACGAATGATTTGCGCTTCAGCAACCGCATCGATTTTAGCGCGACGATTAATTCGCTTAGCCTGCTTGGCTGTCAGATAGACCTGTTTTCGTAATAAGCGCTGCATACAGTAATGTATACATTATCTTGCCAGTAATAACAAGCTAAGTTCAACTACGTATTTGGTTCTACTACTCGTTTAGAGGATTACGCACGCGCAGAAATGCAAAGCGGCGAAAATCACTGTCATTGGTGAACACACAAGTTACGTCGTTTTGTTTGTAGATGGTGGCAAGGTGTAGGTCTGGCACATCGTTACCGCGTGCTGGTGTCAATGCGGCAAGCTCACTGTATATCTCCCAGAAACCCTCTTGTTCGCCAATTGCGCGTACATGGCTCAGGCGCAAAAGTGCATCAATATTGCGCCGTGCTTCTTGGTCGCTAAGCGGTGACACAAAGATAGCCGGATGAGTCGAGATACGTAGATAGGCCATAATAGTCTGCCAGGCTAAACAGAAGAGCTCATGATTGCGCGCGCATCCTTGCAAAAATTTTGCAGCACGCTCGTGCTCTACGCAATTTTTATTCGAAGCATAAAGTAAGATGTTTACGTCAATGCTGTAGCTCACTTGCGTACACCCGTCGGTGTCTCATCGAGCGCTCGACGTAGCGCTTCTTTATCGCGCAGATCAACACGTGAGGCGCCCATTGATTGCGCCGTCCATTTAAAAACTGCGGGTTTGGTATTGGCGCTACGCGCCGCTAAAGCCTGAGACAACAGCTCACTAGCTATGTTACCTAGAGACTTGCCGGTACGGCGTTGCAGGTTTTTCATTTCTCGCAACACAGGCATAGAAATATCGAGGGTGGTTCTCATACATCTGATGCTACAAATGCGCGCATCAGATGTCAATATGCCCATGTATTTGGTTCTATCTATGTTTAATGAATTTGTTTATATATAATCGATGTTCTTTATATATTTTGGTTTTTTTTACATTACCATTTTGGCGCTTTTTCTTTTGCCGATTATCATAATAATTGACTCTAAATTGCGTACTGGCAGGTTTCTTTGGGTTTGGGCATTTGGCTCATTCGCAGTTGCGGCATTTTTTTGTCGTGATATTAAACAGCAACTTCCTAATTTATTTCATGTACCAGATAATATTTTAATTTATCATGCTCTGCGTCTCTTCTTGATGCTGTCATTATTTATTATTTATCGAACAATAACTCGTAAAATGACGCAACGTCATTAGCCCATATTCTTGATGTTATTCTTAGTGCTATTCTTAGTGCCTGTGCATTTCAGGGTTAGCCAGTAGCTTTTTAAACACTTTTGCAGGTCCACCAAAACCTAAAAGACTTTTTATAGGAACTGTGCCATCACCAGCCAATTTGTCGCAATATGCTAAAACGCCACTTCTCTCTTAGTAAGCTATCACCTTGACGTTCCCAGTTTTCTTTAATCATGGCCCCATGTTCAACTAGCATACGCGGATATTTTTTTTCTGAGTCATCATCATCGTATTCAACAATTTGCTTTTGCGGTATATCATCTTTACGAGGCGGTAAAATCAGCTCACGCTCTAAATCAACGTCGCTTAAACCCACATCGCTTACAAATGCTCTCTTATCAGTATCAGTATCAGTATAAACATGTGACTCTAGTTGTTCTGCATTTACTGCAATGGTAGTCAAATCTTTGGCCACTGAATAAAATCTGCAAAAAAACAAAATAACCAAAATAGATTACACAACTGCCATGTAGCTTCTAGCCAACTAATGAGTTTACGATGCCAA
>JAFGEK010000079.1 GCA_016931625.1 Deltaproteobacteria bacterium
CCCAAATTAAGTCACTTGCTGTTATATATAAAAATAAACAATCAGAGTTAATGCAAAAAAATAACGAAAATATATTTACTATAGATATATCTGATATTAATATTGGAGATGATTATAAATATATTATTAATAATCAGCAAGAACGTCCCGATCCAGTATCAAGATGGCAACCATACGGTGTGCATGGTGCATCACGTGTAGTGGATGCGGATAGTTATAATTGGTCAGATAAAGAATGGCGGGGAATACCATTAAATGATTTAATAATTTATGAGTTACATATTGGAACATTTACTAAAGAAGGCACATTTGCTGCAACTATCGATCGTCTGCATTATATTAAAGAATTAGGTATTACCGCAGTTGAAATCATGCCAGTAGCTGAATTTCCAGGTGGACGTAATTGGGGATACGATGGTGTACATTTGTATGCACCGCAATCAACATATGGAGGTCCTGAAGGGTTTAAACAATTAATCGATGCCTGTCATAAACAGGGATTAGCAGTAATTTTAGATGTTGTTTACAATCATCTCGGCCCTGAAGGCAATTATCTTAACGAATATGCACCATTTTTTACCAAACGTTATCATACCCCATGGGGTGCCGCATTAAATTTCGATGATGCTGAGTCAGATGGAGTTAGAAGATATTTTATTGATAATGCGCTATATTGGTTGACTGAATATCATGTAGATGCATTTCGTCTTGATGCGGTTCATGGAATTTTTGATTTTTCGGCACTACATATTCTTGAGGAGCTAAATAGCGCCGTTCATAATGAAGCTAAAAAATTAGGCAGATTAGTACATGTAATAGCAGAGAGTGATCTTAACGATGTAAGAATTATACGTTCAAATCATTTTGGCGGTTATGGCCTTGATGCTCAATGGAGTGATGATTTTCATCATTCATTACATTCATATTTAACCAATACCCAAAGAGGTTATTTTATTGATTTTGGTAAATTAGCACATTTAAAAAAGTCGATAGAATCTGGTTATGTATACGATGGTAAAAAATCAGCTTATCGTAAACGACGACATGGTAACTCATCAAAGGAAGAACCTGGAAATAAATTTGTAGTGTTTACTCAAAATCATGATCAAGTTGCTAACGGCTCTGGCGGAGTAAGAATTTCAAATTTAATTACTTTCGAGCAGCAAAAACTAGCAGCTACATTATTGTTTTGTGTTCCTTACTTGCCGATGTTGTTTCAAGGGCAAGAATATGGTGAACAGGCGCCATTTATATATTTTACTAGTCATAGCGATGCAGAATTAGTTGCAGCAGTGCGAAAAGGTAGACATGAAGAGTTTTTAGCTTTTAATTGGCAGACTGATTTTGCTGATCCACAAGCAGAAACAACTTTTCAGCAATCAAAACTTAATTGGTCGTTATGCAACAAAGCGCCACACTCATACATTTTAAAATTATATCAAGATCTTATAAAATTAAGAAAAAAATATTGTTTTTTAAATAACTGTCGTAAAGATATGGTTGAGGTAAAAATTAATGAAGAAGAATCATGGATGCAAATATGGCGAAGCCAACCTAACGGACAAAATGGATTAGCAGTATTTAATTTTAATATAAAAGCGCAAGATATTAAGTTAAATAATAATTTGTTTACTAATCAAAAAGTAATATTATATACTGAAACTATATTATATGGCGGTAATATATCAGATTTAAATAAATTGGTTAATAATATTGATGTATTGAAATTAGCTCCTTATAGCGCCGTAATTTTTAGTAATCATTAAAATCTTGGTCAGAGGTTATAATGACTGATTTAATTATCCATGGGCATTTTTATCAACCACCGCGAGAAAATCCTTGGACAGGGTTAATCGATCGAGAACCAAGTGCATATCCATATCATGATTGGAATGAACGTATTCATGCTGAATGTTATCGTGCCAACGCATTTGCAAGAGTATTAAATCAATATGGTCGTATCGAAAATCTGGTTAACAATTATGCATATTTAAGTTTTAATTTTGGCCCAACTTTACTGTCATGGATAGCTCGTAATGACAGCGAAACTTATAATCGTATAATTGCCGCAGATCGTTGGAGTGTAAAAGCAAACCACGGCCATGGTAATGCTATTGCTCAAGCATATAACCATATTATTCTACCATTAGCCAACAAACGCGATCGACTTACTCAAATACGATGGGGTATTACTGATTTTAAATATCGTTTTGGTCGTCAGCCAGAATCATTATGGCTATCTGAAACGGCATGCAACGATGAAACTTTAGGTGATCTTATAGATGAGGGCTTAAAATTTCTAATTCTATCACCAAATCAAGCTGAACGTATTAGACCAATAGAGGCAAAAGAGTGGCAATCAGTTACAGAGGGCAATATTGACCCTGGAGTCGCTTATAAATATTTTCATCGTGATGGCTCAGGTCGTTCAATAGCACTATTTTTCTATGATGGCCCAATAGCCCGCTCAATTGCTTTTGAAGGGACGCTAATATCTAGTCAATCATTAGTGAACCGTCTGGCTCAGGCTCACGGTGGCGATGGCCGAGTTGTGCATATTGCAACAGATGGTGAAAGCTATGGCCATCATACTCATTTTGGTGAACGTGGTATTGCTTATGCATTGCTTGATGAAGCACCAAAACAAGGTTTTAATATTACCAACTATGGTAGTTACCTTGAGCGTAATCCTCCAACAATAGAGGTAGAGATAAAAACAGGCCCAAACGGTGAAGGTACAGCATGGAGTTGTGCCCATGGTGTTGGACGCTGGTGTCGTGATTGTGGATGTCAAACAGGTGGAAGAGAAGATTGGAATCAAGCATGGCGTGCTCCCTTGCGGCAAGCTTTAGATTATTTACGCGATGAAATAACAAATATATTTGAACAATTGGGCTACGAATATTTTATTGATCCTTGGGTAGCGCGTGATAAATATATAGAAATAATGCTTGAAAGACCAATAGATACTTCTTTTAGTGAAGTAAATTAATTTTAAAATTAAATGTTTAGCTAATATCCAATTCTATATTACGATCGATTAAACGCAAATTCAAAGCTTCACTAAGATCACAAGCTTCTATATGTTCGCGTTGTTCTAAATCAGCAATTGTTCTTGCAACTTTAATCATTCGTACAGCAGTACGTGATGATAAACCATTAATATCAACAGCACGTTCAAGCACTGCGAGTGCTTTGTTATTTAATGGTACAAAATCATTAAGTTCTCGTTCAGTCATTGTTGAATTTGTACGACCTGAACCGAGTCTTTTTTCTTGTATACTGCGAGCTGTAATAATGCGAGAACGTAAATCACGGCTACTCTCGCCAGATACACGTTTAGAAAAATCACGATACGGAACAGCATCAACATTGACATGTAAATCTATTCTATCAAGTAACGGTCCTGAGATACGAGCACGATATCGTTGAATCTGGTCGAAAGAACATACACATACATTTTGGTTACTATGAGAAAGTGGAGAATTATTATTTGGTGAAGAAGGAGGGTTAATTTGAAAACGACCGCAAGGGCATGGATTCATTGCGGCTATTAGCAAGACACGCGCTGGAAAAACTAGTGATCGAGCGGCGCGAGAAATATGGATGGCTCCTTCTTCAAGTGGCTCGCGTAAAGATTCAAGCGCACGGCGAGAAAACTCGGGGAGTTCATCAAGAAATAATACACCTCGGTGGGCAAGAGTTACTTCACCTGGTTTAGGAACTGAACCACCACCACAAAGAGCTGCATCACTGGCGGTATGATGTGGTGATCGAAAAGGCCGCTCACAAATTAAATAATTACCTGATGCTAATTTGCCAGCAGCAGAGTGAATTCGTGTTACTTCAATACGCTCTGGATTAGTTAATGGTGGCAGTAGGGCAGGCAAACGACGAGCAAGCATGGTTTTACCACTACCAGGTGGACCGATTAATAAGAGATTGTGATTGCCAGCAGCGGCAATAATAAGCGCGCGCTTTGCTTGTTTTTGTCCTTTAACTTCAGATAGACAATTTTCATAAGTTATATTCAAATTATTTGAAACGGTAGTGTTTGTCGCCGGTATATGATTTTGATTACAAATATGATCAATAACATCTTGCAAACAATGAGCGCCTAATACTGATATACCATCAATCACTGCTGCTTCAGTAGCATTACTTGCAGGAACGAAAATCTCTTTATCACCCATACGATGAGCAAGATCAGCGATAAGCACAGCACCGCGAACTGGTTCAAGAGCGCCGCCAAGTGATAACTCACCGAAAAATCTTCGGCCAGCTAATGCAGATGCTGGAATAATTTCGAGTGCAGCTAACAGCGACATCGCCAGCGCGAGATCGATGGCACTGGCATCTTTTTCGAGTTCAGCAGGAAGTAAATTAACCACCAAACGATGGGAACCAATGTGTATATCGCTTGCAGTAATTGCTGAACGCACTCGCACCGCAGCTTCACAGACAGCACCGCGTGCTAAACCAATAACCGTCATACATGGTAAACCATTTGCACGATGTGCTTCGACAATTATTTCATGTGCGTCAACCCCGATAATGGTGCCAGTGGCAGCACGAGCAAGCATATAAATTACCCCCATTTTTAAGTGTTATTTATTCATTTGGTTTTCAACAAAGGTTGAGCAATGACTTGTGAGCAAAAATAAGGCCAATACTAACTGTCTAAAAATACGTTGTTTTAGTTGTAGCTAGGTAAGCAATGTAGCAATTTGCGACACTTTTTTTGAAGATTTTAAAATTAGCTATCAAAGTAGAAGATCAGGGATAAACTTCCCAAGCCGTAGCAATACCAAGTTGGCCTTGGTAATTATCACCAAAGCAGTAGGGTTATAAATTAGTTTAGTAATAATCGTCTTGCAAACCCTAAATTATTAGGCCAATAGTGGCAAAAGCAATGAGCAAAACATCACCTATAATATTAGATACGGCTAAGTTAGAGTTGCTAAAGCCCCCTGCGCAGCAACAACTGGCCGCCATTATTGAGTTATATGCTGCCTGCCCATTGGTTGAATATTTAATGTTGTTTGGCAGTTATGCGCGTGGTGACTTTGTTATTGATGAAAAACTAAAACAACAAACTACTACTGAAAAATTATTTATGCTGTGCTGGAGTATCAAGTGACAAAAAACAATAAAAGCAACGCTTGGCAGCCATGTTATGAAATTACACCTAATATAGCTAAGTTGCTTATGTCTATTGCCACTATTAAAAGTGAGGTTGAGCATTTAACATTATCGCTAGTGCTTACCTCTAAGTTGCGGCAACAAGCCAAAATACGCTCAACCCATTATTCAACAAGAATCGAAGGCAATCGTTTAACATTAGCAGAGGCCACACAGGTGGTTAAACAAGGTAAAATAACTTTTCGTGGTCGTGAGCGCGACGTACGTGAAGTGCGCAATTACTGGAACGCGCTACTTAAAGTTGAGCAATGGGCGCGTGAACGTAGAATTATAAGCGAAAAGTTACTTCGTGACCTACATGCGTTAGTAGAAATTGGACCACGTGCTCGACCGACACCATATCGCGATGGCCAAAACGTAATTAGTGACGCAGTTTCAGGTGCTATAGTGTACTTGCCTCCAGAAGCAAAAGATGTACCTGATCTCATGGCTGGTTTGGTGAAATGGATAAAAGAAGCCGAGCGAGCTAATATACCAATGCCTTTAATAGCTGGTTTAGCTCATTACCAATTTGTAACCATCCACCCATACTTTGATGGCAATGGACGCACCGCACGATTACTTGCGACTTTTATTTTGCAACGCGGTGGTTTTGGCCTTAATGGATACTACTCACTTGAAGAACATCACGCTCGCGATTTGTCAGGCTATTATCAGGCTCTGGCTGTTCATCCACATCACAACTATTACGAAGGTAGAGCGCAGGCAGATCTAACTTTATGGCTTGAATACTTTATAGCTAAGTTGGCTGACACCTTTGCCGCGGTAAAAACTGAGGCCAATCGTCTAACCCAGCACGGTGTTAGCACTATTCCTAAAGGGTTACAAAAACTCGATCAACGCGCCAAAGTAGTAATTAGTTTATTTGTCGATGCTGATCATATCACAACCTCAGAGGTGGCGCAGGTATTGGGGCTGTCAGAACGTATGGCGCGATTGTTACTTGCTGATTGGGTAAATGCTGGTTGGCTGGTAATTGTCGAAGCATCACGCCGTAAGCGCAACTATAAGTTATCGGCAAAATATCGGAAATTTATCGGCAAGCCATCGGCAAAATAACGGTAATAATTTAAAAACAACGCGTTATAGGATGATTAAATAATTCTCGCGTAACTTCTTAATGAGTGCTTGCGAAGCATGGGTGTCATACCGAGTGCATTGAGAGATCTTACAATGAACATTAAAATAAAGAATCTTATCTGCGCTCTTAAATAACAAGTCTGCTTGCGTTTGTGCCACGATTTATTGAGAAGTTACATACTCGCCTAGCTAGCATTTTATGGTTTTGCTCTGCAACATTAGAGTTATGCATTAGTTTAGTAATAATCGTCTTGCAAACCCTAAATTATTAGGCCAATAGTGGCAAAAGCAATGAGCAAAAAAGCACCTATAATATTAGATACGGCTAGGTTAGAGTTGCTAAAGCCCACTGCGCAGCAAAAACTGGCCGCCATTATTGAGTTATATGCTGCCTACCCATTGGTTGAATATCTGATGTTGTTTGGCAGTTATGCGCGTGGTGACTTTGTTATTGATGAAAAAACCGGTTACCGCTCGGACTTTGATTTGCTTATTGTCACTCAAGCCGCCACTAATAAAGATGAAGACAGAATCTTTTTTGACCTTGAAGAGCAAGCACGTTTAATTACCGGTGAAACACCTTTATCAATAATTCGACATCATATTGCTGAACTAAATCGCGAAATACGCTCAGGGCAATTCTTTTTTGCCGAGATTGTGCGCGAAGGCATAACGCTTTATGACACCCATCATGTAAAAATAGCTAAGCCCAAGGCAGCTACTCCACAAGAACGCTTTGAGTTGAGCCGTCGCTATTTTTGCACTTGGTTTGCCAGCGCTAATGCTTTGTGGATTGTTTCACACAACATAACTTTTGCTGAGCGGCGCATGGCCGCCTTTTTGCAACACCAAGCTGCCGAGCGTTATTTTCATGCGGTGACTTTGGTGTTTGAAGGCTATAAACATCAAACGCATAATTTAGAATTTTTGGCCAAACGTGCTGAGCTATATCATGAATTATTGCAACCAGCTTTAGCGCGTAGTGAGCCGCACGATAAACATATATTTAATTTATTACGCCGCGCCTATATCGAGGCCCGCTATAATATGGGCTATGATGTAACGCAAGCTGAGCTTGATGAATTCAGTATACGCGTGCGTGACTTAGCCAACCGGGTGCATCGTGCTTGCAGTGAAAAACTAGCTTCGTATTTTGGTGGTGAGGCTATTGGCGAGTTGCCACTCGTGCCGAGCAAAGCTGATGTAAAAATATTGCCGCAACCGCCACCAGAATTTATTGACAATGGAGACTTTAAAATTTGGCAACAACTAGCCGAAAATTTTGCCAAGCAAGTTGGTGATGAGCGTGAGGCTCAAGGTGAGGCGAGGGGCCATGCCGCTGGCAAAGAAGAAGGGATTTTAGAAGGCCAAGCGCGGGCAATTATCGATATATTAAAACGAAGAGATATAAAAGTAGATGATGCTATGGCCGCGCAAATATTAAACTGCCGCGATGCTAACTTGTTAGCTAAATATTGGGAGCGCGCGTTTGTGGTGGGGTCGGTTGATGAGATGTTGGGTGATTAATTAGATACTAGAACTGTATCTTTAATAAGTCAGAAGCTTTTTCATATTCTAGAAACAGACACATTAAGTAATAGTAAACCATCGCTAAGACTATTATTTTCAAAAATAGGAATAGAAACAGTATATTATTTATTGCTTTCAATTCTATACAATTTATCATTTTGCGATAATTTCACAATGATATATTCATCTTTTTTTAATTCATCTGGTAATTTGTCCTTCAAGATCGAGGCAACAAATTGAATATTTTTTGATTTAACAAGTTTGCCTATCATGACTAGTTGATTGTCATGCATTAGTTCTTTTTTATCGTTAAGTAAAAAATGCATGCAAGGAATATTTTCTTCATCAGCAAAAAGTGTATAGGCAATATCAAAACAAGATATCTCCCCCTGCTTTTTGCCAGAGCTAAAATTAGCATTGAAAGCGGTGAACTCATAAAGGCGTTGCCCATTTTTTAATGTCTTCTGATCTGCCTTAAGTGCATATTTTTCGCCGTAAAGTTCATAGGAGACAGCTGAAAAATGTCTATTAAATTTATTAACCTGTTGTTTAATCTTTTCGGCGAATTCATCTGAAAAAAGGCCATCATCGATTTTATTTAGAGTTTGTTTGAGGGTGTATAGTTTATCTTCAACAGTTTTTAATTGACTTAATATATGTTCATATTCGCCCATTTTTTGATATTTGAGATTAAGTTCTCCAATCATTGTTTCAAGAACTTCAAATGAGTCTGATTTTGTAACAATAGCGCTGAGCCGGGTTTCTTCATCAATGAGATTATTTAATTGACTACGTTTGTTTTTAATATCTATCGCAATATTGGGTAACTCTTGCGCAATGAATTTTCGCTTCGATTCTACCATTTGGTTATGAAAATTGCATAGTTCTTTAAAAGTCTTCTGAACTTTATCTACAAGAGAAGTCGCTTGAAAATAGATTTGCTTAAGCTGTTGCTGATCAATATTGGCAACACTTGCCTATAGCTCACTCTGTGCCTCTAAAATTAATTCTTTTCTTAAGTCTAATCTGCTTATTTCTGATGATGTTATATTAATCTGATATTTAATTTTGTTAAGATTGTTTAGGTCAGATTCAAATGTGGGGTTGAGATTGAGAGCTGCTTTCTGGCTTTCTAAATCTTCAATTTCTCCTTGCAAAAGCGCCAATGCAGTTTCATATGCTGCTTTTGTTTGTTCAGCTTCTAGGCGTTTTTTAAATTTTAATTCAACATCAATACTTGCTCGCAACTCTTGCTTGATATCGCCTTGGGCAAAATCGCAACCCAATAAAAACAAATACAGAGTTTCGTATTCATCATCTCGCGTATATCTATCAAGGTTTTTAAGGGTGTTGTTGATATCAAGGTGATTACAGGTGACACCGTCTTAAAAACAAATAAAACATATTTTCTTTTAATCTTTACAACAAGTTATGGCTTATTTTGCAAAAACAATGTCCCCAATACTGCCTATCTTAAAATGTAAACTGCAATTAGTCGCTATTTATGTAGATGGCTAATTTCCTAAGTAGCAACTATTAAGTAATACTTAATAGTTCAAATTGAGGAATAATACATGGTAAAACGACTCTCACCGATCAAAGTAAAAACGACTTAAACCACATAGTATTCACCCATCATACCATGACAATTTATTGCCTCTTATAATTAACTTTTTTAATTTTTTAAATTAGCTATCAAAGTAGACAATTAGGGATAAACTTCCCAAGCCGTAGCATTACCAAGTTGACCTTGGTAATTATCGCCGAAGCAGTAGGCTTCGTATACCGCACCGTTTGCGCGAATACCACAAGTGAAGTTATCACCAGCAGCAACTGCCACCCAATCAGTTTTGGCGCCGACTTGTACTGGAGTTGCCGATTGGTAAAATTGATAACCAGCGCCTAATTGCCCAGAGTGATTTGCACCCCAGCACCACAGCGAGCCTTTTCCTGCTGAAGCGTATTGAATACCGCAAGTATGATTTAAACCAGCAGCAACCCAAATCCAGTTATTACCAAGCGAAGTTGAAGATACCGGCGAATAGACATCAGTAAAGGTGCCGTTACCTAATTGACCAAGACTATTTGAACCCCAGCAACGCAGCGAACCGGGAAAAGCTGAACCGGTAATACCACAAGTGTGATTACCACCAGCACTAGCAGTTAACCATTGGGTTTGGCCGGACCAAGTGTTAGTGGGCATAAGAATTTTTGTCGGTGAATTTGAATCAATACCAATTTGCCCATTAGCATTTTTACCCCAGCAGTAAAGTTCGTTATAACCATAAGTATAGTCATGACGAATGGCACACGAATGTTGATCACCAACTGCTAATTGAGTCCAATCATCAAAGCTAGTACCGTTTTGCACCATTATTTGTGGAGTATTATAAAAGTTGTCGGATTGATTATTACCTAACTGTCCATCATTATTTTGTCCCCAGCAATAGACGCTGTTTGAACCTGATATTGATCTAATACCGCAAGTATGTTCTGATCCTGCGCCAACCGCAATCCAATCACTGCTATAATAATATTCACGCTCTGGTACAGCCCGAGAATTATAGGTACCAGTGCCTAATTGCCCAATGCTATTGTCACCGCTGCAGTATAGTTCGCCACCGTTAATGATAAAGCATGAATGTTTGGCGCCAGCGGTTACTTTATTAATAGCATTACTACCGCTAAATAGACCCACAGCTTCTTGGCGTGGCGCAATATCATCTATAAATTCTGTTGCAGGTGTTGGCCATTCATTACCAAGTTGGCCAAAGCGGTCATCACCCCAACACCAGGCTTTACCATATAAATCACGACCACAAGCATGCTTGCCGCCTGTTGATAGGCTAGTAAGTTCAATATATCCATAGCTAGTGTTAAGAACTTTATCGGTAGGCGCAAGCGTTGCCGCAATACCATTACCAACAGTGCCCTCATTGCGATTACCCCAGCAATATAAACCATAACTATTAATTGCACAGGTATGTACAGCCCCAAGTGCGGCAGTAGTTGCGCCGTTTAATACTGCTGATGGACCTTGTGAGTAAGTATGGCCGACTCCTAATTGTCCATTATAATTACCGCCCCAACATTCAAGGTTATTGTTTCTTATGGCGCAAGTATGATTTGCACCAGCAAAAATCATCCCACTCCAGTTGTCACTAAGATATAATGGATAAAGCGAAGATGAAGGTCCTACTTGTAGCCAACTATTATCACCCCAACAATATAACTTATCACCGGTGTCAAGAGCGCATGCATGTTTTTGTCCAACTACTACATTACGATATTGCATAGTATTATCTACTAAGGTCGGTTGAGATTTATATTGGTTATTACCTATACCTAGTTGCCCATAATCGTTTTTACCCCAGCACCATAATGAATAGTCATTTTGAATGCCGCAAGTAAAATCATCACCAAGAGCAAAATCTTGCCATTGATAGCCACCACTTACAATGTTAGTAAAGTTTGATTCATAATCAGAAGTATTACCGAGACCTAACTGGCCATAACTATTGTTGCCCCAACAATATAAAGTTTTATTACTAGTTAGAGCACAAGTATGCCTGGTACCAGCCTTAACTTTAACAAAATTATAGCTATAATCAGCAACCTGCATGGGCTCAGTAGGAATAGAGCCAGTATAACCTAAACCTAATTGACCGTCAGAATTTGCGCCCCAACACCATAGATCTTGATAAGCACCACCATTGGCATAGCGAAGCCCGCAAGTATGACCGCCACCTGCAGTTGCTTGCAGCCAGTTATCTACACCATCAGCAGTTTCAGAGTGAATACGTGTAACCCATCCGATACGTTCATCGCCTAAATCAGGAGCGACTTGCCCATTTTTATTAGCACCAAAACACCATAAGCTTTGATCAGAGGCAATAGCACAGTTATGCTGTGCGCTCGGACCTGAATCAACAAATTGCCAAACCATGCTGACTGTCCAAGTGCGAGTGTCTTCTGTTGTATTTCCAGCAGAGTCAGTAGCCCAAACAGTAAGAGTATGCGATGTTTCGGTTAGTCCATAGCGAGAAACATTTTCTGGATAATTGGTTGCAGTGGTCACATTTTCACTATCAAATTTATAAGTAATCGTGCAGCCATTATAATCGCTACAGTCAAGGTCTACATTAAAACTCGTGCGACTATCAGGGGTGGTAGGTGCAGAGGGATAAAAAGTCAGTGATAGTGTTGGTTGAACAGTATCGACGTCCCAATAGTAAGTAGCTCCATAGTCATCACGATTATTAGAACTATCAAAGGCCCATACCTCAAATGTATGTGAACCCTCGTCGACATATTGAGAAATTGAACCACCACTACAATCGAAATATGCACCATAATCTAAACGACATTCGTAAGTACAATTAGTTTCATTGCAGCTAAAAGTGAAATTTGCATATGAATCATTGGTGAGACTTGATGGTGATGAGTTAATATAAGTAATTGGAGGCGTAGTGTCAGCGCTTGCGACATACCAGGTGAAAGTAGATGGGCTATTGTCAACGTTGTTGCTGCTGTCAATGGCACGCACCGCGAAATAGTGAGTCCCTGGTTGTAGAGAATAATAATCTATAGAGTTTGAAGAGCCATCGCCACAGGGAGCAAATGGTTCAGAATCAAGTCGACAGTCAAAGCCGGTGACTTGTATATTGTCGCTACCAGAAAAAGAAAAGTAAGCATAAGTGTTGGTTGATGATGAAGCTGGGGTGCTATTTAGGTATGTTTCAGGAGATTGAGAGTCAGTAATAGTAGTTACAATATTCCAACGATATTCTGGTGGTTGTGGATCATAATTGCCATTGTTGTCTTTGGCGCGTACACGAAAAACATGCTCACCGTAACTTAAACTTGAGTATGAAAATGATCCAGGATTTATATTAGAACATACACTATATCCAGAATTATCAAGTTCGCATTCGAAATTAGCTATTCCATAGTTACTACTAGCAGAGAAATAAAAATTTATATCTTTTTGAGTGGTCTGGGCAGTATCAGGATATGCGCTGGTAATAGTAGTAGATGGATATTCAAATCCAGAACTACTACCACTAGTATCAATTTGCACTTGCCAAGTATAAGATGCAGGATTATTATCTACATTACCAGAATTATCTCGTGCACGAACTTGAAAAGTATGAGAACCAGTCGATAGATCATTATATTGTATAGAAGCTTGACCACTGTTAGGTACGCCGCAAGGCGAAAAAGAGGCATCATCAAGACTGCAATCAAAACCAATCACACTATCATTATCTGTGCCGGTATATTTAAATTCAACTGATGTACCACTTGGGTTAGTTGGGGAAGAGGTTATTTGTGTATCTGGTGCAAGGGTGTCATTGCTAACCATGCTAGAATCATTAGGTACACAGATGTTATTGTTACAGTGAAACTCTTTAGCGCAATCGTCATCAGAATTGCATTTAAAAGTTTCTTTGTAAATATCCGGTACTTGTACAGTGCAACCGGTTAATAGCCAAATTAAAATAAAACAAGTGGTAAGATAGTGTCGCATTGCTCCCTCACAGCTAGTAACAATAAGGTATAACGGCTCTATTTTGAAAAACATGTAGTGCGATTTTAAAAAGGTTAATTCGAGGTAGTAAAAAATAGTAATAATGTAGTATAAACGCAGATACTTATATTAGTTAGGCATAAGCATGATTCGGGCTAAAAAACCTCAATTTGCAGCAAAAAAAAAGAAATATAAAAGGCGATCATCATCTATAGCATTGGTGGCGGAAAATTTATATTTGAATAACTATAATTCACGGGCGAAGAAAATCGATATTGGTGAGTTTGATCGAAACGCTAAGCTACAAAAATTAGCTTTAGATTTATGGAGTCGTATTCGTCTTGATTGGAATTATGTGGCAACACGATTATCGACAGCAGTGCGTCAAGAACGTTGGTTAAACAGTAAAGAAAGGCGAGATTTATTTGAATTATTATTTGGAATGATTCGCCAATATCGTAGGATAGATTATTTATTGAATAATGCGGGTGTGTTAATACCACCTGGTACTACCTATGAATTAGCTCGCTTATTAATTTATAGACTAATAAATGATGAAATAGATATCGTGACTGCAAATAATTACTTTAAAAGTATTGATTGGCAAAAAGTTATTGATAGCAATGCAAACCTTGCAAAAGAACATAATATGCAAAAACGTATTGCATATTTACACTCCTATCCAGATTGGCTTACTAAGCGTTTTATTAAAGAATTTAATGAGGAAGCAGAGCCATTAGCAATAGCACTTAATCAACGGGCAAATTTAACGTTGCGATGTAACATTAGTAAAATATCTCGTAAGTCATTACTAGAGCGTTTTAGTGAAAAAAAAATATCAGCAGAAGCTGGTCAATTTTCAGACCAAGCAATAATACTTAAATCACACATAGATGTCTTTGGATTAACCGAATATGCTGAGGGTTTATTTGAAACACAAGATGAGGGTAGTCAATTAATTGCCGCACTAATAGATGCTAAAGCAAATGATATAGTGGTCGATGTATGCGCGGGTGTAGGAGGAAAAACTTTTGCTATAGCTGCTACTATGCAAAATAAAGGCAGTATATGGGCACTTGATATTGATGCTAAAAAACTTGCAGCGCTTGATAAACGCGCGCGCCACTTAGATTTATCAATAATTAGAACACTATCTACAGCGACGGATAATTGGCCAACAGAAATCGCAGCGCTAATAGGCAAAGTAGATCGGGTTTTAGTCGATGCACCTTGCACTGGTACTGGTGCTTTGCGACGCAATCCCGAAAATCGCTGGCGTTTAAATGAACAAGATATTGGTGTACTTGCTAAGCTACAAGAAAAGTTAGTTATAAGATCATTATCGCTTTTAGCTAAAGGGGGTCGTTTAGTTTATGCGACTTGTTCTTTGTTGCAGGAGGAAAACGAGGCAGTTATTGCGCGTGTGCTTAAGCGTGCATCTAATATTGAGTTAGTACCTATTAATAAGGTTGTTAAGCAACAGCTTGCCGCACAAATAAGTGATCAGCAGGGGTTGTATTTGCAAACATTACCGCATACACATGGTAGTGATGGATTTTTTGCCGCAGTTTTGCAAAGAGTTTGTTAGAAAATTGAGGGTAAATTTTTTTTATAAAATTTTTTTATAAAATTGGATTGTCTATATTTGACTGGTAAATTATACTAGTCAAATGCAATGGATAAATGCGTCTGAATTTAAAGCAAAGTGTTTAGCAATGCTCGATGAAGTGGCAAAGAGTACTGATGGTATAACTATTCTTAAAAGAGGACGTCCTATTGCTAAGTTAATACCTTATGTTTCGAGCGATGAAAAATATCCACAGAATTCATTAAAAGGCAGTGTTGTGATTAAAGATGATGTTATAAAGCCAGTATTGTCTGATTCAGTTTGGGAGGTAGATAAGCATAATTTATGAAGATTATTTTAGACACACATATTATTTTATGGTGGTTTGAAGATACTAATAGACTATCAAAAAAGCAGAAAAAAACCATTGAAAATGCTGATCAACAAAATCCACTGTTGATTTCAGATATATCGTTATGGGAAATAGCCACTTTATATGAATTAGGCAGAATAAAACTTAAACTGCCATTACGAGATTGGCTTATGCAAGCTTTTGCGCCACCACTAGTCAGGTTATGTGGTATTACTGCCGCAATTGCTGCAACGGTTGCTTCACTACCAGAGAGTTTTAATCGAGATCCTGCCGATAGAATTATAACAGCTACCGCGCTGGTTCATGGTGCAACATTAGTTACTAATGACGAAAGAATAATAAGATCAAAAATTGTATCAATACTTTAATATTTTAGCATAATTTGTTATATTCGATTTTATATCTGATAAGTATAGATATTTTGATAAGTATAGATATTTTAGTACAATTTTGTTAAAAGTCATATAACAGTAAAAAACTTTGAGTGTCAGATAATATGGCAGAAATAAAAAGCGATAGCCAAGTTATCGGTAAACCCCTTATCAGCGACTTGGTGGCAAACGATATTGATAATAGTCTGCAAAGTTCACTAACAGTCTCAGCGTTTATTAATAATAGTCAAATAATTGAAACAAACAAATTAGTATATAGTGATGCAGACTTATTTTGCGATGGCGATGAACAATTATATTCACAGTATATTACAGGTAATCCAGCAAGTGGGCAGAATTTTAGCGCCAATAGCAATTATTTAAGTTTAAATACTGATTTTGCCTGCCACAACAACGCTGGGGTTAATTTATCGGTTTCTTCAAGTAAAATTAAAGCAGCAGAAGATGTAGAGATAGAAGAGGCCTTTAAGTTTTTAAAGCACATCGGTTTTTCAGATGAGCAAGCGCTTGATACGATTACGGTAGGAATAACTAGTACAGTTAGCCAAATTGCCATCGCAAACAGTTGCGATGCTGCAAGACTTACCAGAAGAAATCGTTGCATTTATACCAATAGAGAAACTTAAAGAACTATCGTCCGAGAAAGTATGGGCGATGTCGAAAGCAAAATTCAATGCAGTAGTTACAGGTTATATTCTTGAATACCTTTTAACTAAGACGCCCAGCGATGTAGCATTTGTAAAAACCTTACCAGAAATAACTGAAGAATTTGTAAATCTAAGCCATAAAATTAAGATGCTAAGAATAAAAATGAAAAATGAAAAACCGGATAGCTTTTTTTATCGAATATATCAAAAGTTATTAATTAAGTATAAAACAAGACATAAGAAGATACATGATCTGCTGAGTAAAAAGTGA
Organism: Deltaproteobacteria bacterium; assembly: GCA_016931625.1. Lineage (NCBI taxonomy): Bacteria > Pseudomonadati > Myxococcota > Myxococcia > Deltaproteobacteria bacterium. Next base: position 16,593 of record JAFGEK010000079.1, read on the forward strand.
ATTATAAAATGTATAATCAAAATAATAAATATATATTCATATTGAGGTAATTACTGCCATCTTAGCGGTTTATTTAGTAGCATCTCACTAAAAGCATCTATGCGTGTACGGACTTGTGAAGGATTAAAACTATGAGAGTCAATGCAACAAGCGTCAAGAGTTAATACTGGTATTTGTTCGCGTAAGAATAATTGCTGTAAAAGCGGATATTGCATAGCATAAACTCCACAATGAGGCATAGCTAGCATTACCACGCCATCAATACGATGCTCTTCGGCTTGCTCTAATAAAAGTTTAAAGCGTTGTTGGGGTAAAATCGATTCACGGGAATTAAGTAGGTGTTTGGCTAAATCATCATAGGGGTCATATAAATCACAACCTTTAAAGTTAAGTTCTGATATATCTTCCCATACAAAACGAATCAGGCCATCACGCTCGATATATTCAACTATATCATTGGGATAGTATGGCATTAAAAACATCCACATAAGCCGCCGCTGTGGTTGTTGTTTAACTTGATCATCATTTTGTAAACGTTCTTGGTAACTTTGCAGCATATGTTGGGCAAAGGCAGTAAATTCCGGCTTACCATAGTAGGGTGAAACTCCAATGGTAAGTGATTGAAAGACACTTGGCGGATCAAGCAATGGGTAGCGACTGCGCAAATGCAGTGCAGCTTTAAATGCGGTATAGGCATTATGGGCGTATGCTAAACTATTGTGTAAGTTTGCAGAACTAAGGGTTTCACCAGTTTGCTTTTCAATTAGGTGAGTCAACTCATATAGTTGTGATGCCACATATTTAATGGCATTAATATTATCACCGGCATTATAGGGCACGTTAATTAAATAATGTGGCGCTTGATAATGATGAGCTGCAAAACTATATACATTGGATATACCTTCACAACCTTTAGCCGTGTTAATAATAAAATCTGGCGAAGCACAAATATTTAAGTATTGACTGGCAGGTATCGTGCGGACAAAATTGCATACTGATCGTGGTATGCCGATTTTGTCAGCAGCAATAAGCAGACATTGCTCGGCGCCCTGAGCTGCAAATAATGAACCGATAGCTTCAACCGGAAAAAAGACAAGGCTGCTAAAGGCATTAAGTAATTCAGGGGGGACGGTAATATTGCGCCAGACTACAAAAGCATCTGGGGTATAAGCGCGACGCAATTCAGAGGCAATTAATGATAAAGGTGATGAAGTAGCTGCGGTCGGGTTAAGCGAGAGATCAGCGGCAATTTTGTTGGCCAAAGTTTTTTTAGGTATTTTATGTCGACGTAATTCGGTAAATAGCCTCGCTATTTGTTGACTACGTTCATGATGTTGTAGCTTAATTAAACTCATTATATTATCACAACCTTTAGATAATTTTTTAATAATAGACCTAGCTATTTTTTATTGAATTCAAACGCTCAAGCCATGCATCACAGCGTGTTTGCAGTTGTCCGTCAATAGTTAAATTACCTGAGAGTTCAAGTTCTAGAGTCGGTAGCCCGAGTTTTTCAAATTCTTGCGAAATAAAATGCATATTTGTATAAGCCACCGTACAGAATTTTGCATTGACTACCACTATCCCATCTGCTTGAGCATGTAATACTTGACCTATAATATTGCGTAAAAATTTATGCTTGTCGATTAATCGCGGGCAGTTAATATGAGTTAGGGTATAGTCTGCTAAAGCAATAAAAGGGTCTTTACATTTAACATTAATATAACCTTGCCATGGTCGCATTGCCGAGCAATGATCAGTTACGACAAATTCAGCGCTCGTAGCAAATGTTTGCTGCAGCGTTTCGTTATTAATACAACACCCTAAAATTGCGAGTCGCAATTTTGTTGAGACAATATTTTTATTACTATGCTTAGCTTTTAGCTGTTGAAGATAACCTTGCAATTGTAAAGAGATCGATGAGGGTGGCATGGTTAATGCCATAGTATATAGTTCAGCCATAGCAGCTTCATTTATGGTTAAAGCGCCAGATGTACGAAATAACATAAGTTGTTGCCATAAGAGTCTAGTTTCATTGCTAGCATTAATAGCTTGCCATAATTTATTAAGAGAAAACGATATATTAAAATATGCACAGAGTTGATCAACAATTGCACGATAGCTTTCAGCTAAATAGTGGCAGTCGTTAACCTGGTTTTTTAACGGCATTGCACTTAACACCGTGAAAATTTGGGGTTGTTGCAATGCAATAGCATCATAAACACGGCGTTTGGCATCACATGAGTCAACTGCGATAACACCGAGTAATTGGCGGTTAGCATGTAGATTTTCAATTTGACTTGCTTGTGCAGATGCAATTGAGCAAATTTGTGGATGTAGATTAAATAGTGAAAGTTGTTGGTGTTGTGTTTGAATAGCGATAATGCGATTTGGTAGGTTAAGAGCGTATAAAATTTCACGAGGAAAACAACTGCAAAGTACGGCAATAAAACTATCCTTAGCAATAGCCTTATTAGTATTTGGAGAAGCAATAACTTGATTTGAACATGTTGGCTGAGACTTTATTTGATTATTACATTTAAGTGAATAGTTATTATTAAGTAAATTATCACGTGCAATAAGTGCAGCACCAAGAGCCCCAACTATTTGGGGATTATCACATACATTTAGTGTATATCCTAACAAGTGTGTAAGTTGTTTTACTAGGGCCTGATTAAGTGCAACACCGCCACTCATAACATATAAAGGAGAATGATCCAGCCGTTGTATTAATGCTAAAGTACGATTAGCAATAGCATAAAATACTGCCGCCATTATATCACCAGGGTTAATATTTTTTGCAATAAGACTTACAACTTCAGACTCGGCAAAAACCGCGCAGGTAGAATTTATATTTACTTTATTAATACTATTAGCTGCGGCGAAGTTTAATTGCGTGAGATCATCATTAAGCGTACGACAAATCGTTTCAATAAAGCGACCAGTACCAGCGGCACACCGATCATTCATAACAAAATTTTGAACATTACCATTATTAGCAAGACAAATAACTTTGCTATCTTGTCCACCAATATCAATTACTGTTTTAGCTTCGGGAAAAAAATGCAAGACCCCACGAGCATGACAAGAAATTTCAGAAATTGTATTTTTCACCCAACTAACACTATGACGTCCAAATCCAGTAGCTACGCTAGCAATAATTTGCTGAGGTTTAATATGAAATAACCCTAATATTGCTTGATAGGCCATATCAGCAGTATTTTCAGCACTAGGACTACTTGAAAAAATATGACTAAAGGAAATATGACCAGTATCAGTATCAACAGCAACAATTTCTGTTGAGATCGATCCAATATCAATGCCCAAACAATAGGTTGCAGTAGGTTTTGGCAGCATTGTAAAACTATTAATCATTTAAAGGCTCACCCATATATACATTTTTTTAAAAAATAGTTTAAATTTAAAAATTTGAAATAACAAGAGCTGCCGCGTTACCTGCATGTGAAGTAGAGGTAATAAGTGCATGCTTAGTATTTACTGACACCTTCTTAGTTTGCGCGTAATTTAAAGGAGTTTCTGGATTAACCAGGTTGGCAATTGCTGGTACCGAACTATTTCGTATTGACCAAGCAGCTACTAATGTTTGCAGTAAACCACCAGTTTCTAAGGTTTCACCTATACTACCCTTAATCGCAGTAATTATCGGACATATATTATCATTATTAGTATATAAACATGATATTACATCAGCTTCACGACGGTCAATTTCGATATCTCCAGATGCAGATGCAGAAATGACACCGATATCATTAACATCAATACCAGCCTGCTTAATTGCATGTGTGCATGAATTAAGTAAGGTTTCGGTTGCTTCATCATTATCAGCCGCCATTGCTGATGATAATCCGCTTAAATTTGTGAGAGGAGTGATATCACGTTGTTGAGCATATGATAATGGTTCAAGTACTACAGCAGCGGCAGCTTCTCCTAAAGCAATATTTTTGCGATTAGTATCAAATGGTCTAGGTAAATAATTAGTATCAAATTTGCTGGCTCTTGACATGCTAAATAGTAACTCATCACAAAAAGAAAAACTTGTAACAACTACCAAGGCACGTGCGCGTTTTTGTTGTAATAATAGTGTCGCAAGATTAAGTGCCTCAAGTGATGAAGTGTTTCCGCTTGATATAGTGAAACATAAGGCCTTGAGACCAAGAGATAAAGCGATTTGACTACTGGCAGCGCTTGGAATGCTAAATGGAACCAGGGCAGGATTAGATTTATGCAATCCTTCAACTACCACACTGCGGTCATATTTTATTAAAGTTGGAAGATGAGCAAAACTAAACGCTCCTATTAACCCAATTTGATTACAATCAAAGTAAGTATCTGAAACGTCATCGAAGGTTTGATGATTTTCGTTATTTTGCTTATTGATATCGCAATATATTTTAGCATCATCAAGAGCAAGTTTTGCGGCGCAAAGCCCTAATTGAGTAGTGCGGTTAAGTAATCTCAATCCCTTTACAGGTGAATATTTTAAGGGGTCAAAATTTGGAATGCTAGCAATATTGATTTTAGGTATATCTTTAGCAGATTGCCAGGTTTGCAAAATGCCATTATATCCAGTGCATAATGAAGTAGCTAAAGTATCTAACGAATCACCAAGAGGCGTGATTACCCCAACCCCGGATATGGCGATAGGATTGCCAATTTCACCAAGTTGATTCATGTTTCACAACGCTTTATGATCAGGCAAACATTAAAGCCGCCAAAGCCAGCAGATAGATTTAAACAGTTATTTAATGGCAAATTGCGACCATGAATAGGCACGTAATCAAGGTCACACTTAGGATCATGTGTCGTAAGATTTGCCGTAGGTGGTACGGCTTGGTGTTGCAGCGCTAAAGTGCAAATAATAGCGGCGATAGCGCTGGCGGCGCCATTGCAATGCCCAAGCATAGATTTCAAAGAACTAATGCTTAGCTTATAGGCATGTTCACCAAATATATTCTTTATAGCTGAGGTTTCCGCATTATCATTATGAATAGTACCGGTACCATGAGCGCTTATATATTCAATTGCAGAAAAAGATGTATTACTTTGTTGTAATGCTTTACGCATAGCTCTTGTAAAACCATCACCTTGTGGTTCTGGGGCAGTAACATGGTAGGCGTCATTACTCATGCCATATCCTGCGATTTCAGCAATTATATTAGCGCCGCGTGTTCGCGCATGTTCATAATCTTCAAGAACTAAAATACCTGCCCCTTCACCAAAACATACACCATCACGATTTAGATCAAAGGGTCGACAAACAGATTTGGCTAAAATTCCCAGACGCGAGAAACCGCTATAAACTGTGCGGGTAAGTGTATCAGCGCCGCCAGCCACCATAAGTTCTGCTCTGCCGCTAGCAATCATATCGTAGGCAAGAGCAATTGCGGCATTACCCGAACTGCATGCAGCTGTGCATAATATTGATGGACCGGTGAGGGAAAAATAACGAGAAATATTCGTTGTTATATGATGGTTATCAGCACGTTGATAAAACGTTGCATCAACTGCGTCATAGCCAATTTGAGTAAAATGATCATTAAGCTCACCAACTGATTCTTCTTCGCCCATGGTAGTACCGATAATTACTCCAATAGGTGCGCGTCTTTTGGTGTCATTAATTAGTTGGGCTTCAGTAAGTGCAAGTTTTGTCGCTATTAAGGCTAGTTTAGTGCAGCGACCATAGGCAGCAATATGATCGATTACTTGTTTATCGTTATCAGTTGATAAATCGCATAGTGGTGTGGATACTTCACCGCCCCAAAGATCAGCCATATTTGTACAAGAAAAACGCTGCAATGGAGCGATAAAGCAAGTACCGTCGAATAGTGATTGCCATACACTGTATAGCTCACTTCCTGCAGCAGTTAATAAACCTCTGCCGGTTATTGCGACTTTACGTAACATAAAAGGACTCCCAAACTAGTGCTAGCTTTTTATGTAGCGCTTGCGCATGGCTTCACCATGATTTGTTAAAAACCAATTCCAGCAATCAAGCCACCCTTGACGTAATTGTTCAACTGAAAAATGCTTTGGTCGAAAAACAATATTAGCACCGTTATATTTTTGCCATTGGTGATGCAAAAGACGCCCTGATTTTGTAAAACGAGCAAACAAGCGACTGCCCGGAAAAGGTGTTGCAATAAAAAATACCGCGTCATTAATAGATAATCTTGTTAGATAGGCAAGAACTGTATCAAAGATCGATGGTTGATCGTAATCAAAACCTAACATTGTCGAAGCGCAAATATGAAAACCTAAATCTTGAATATATTTAATCAAATCATGATTATTCCAATATTTTTGAGCTAATTCACTTGGTATGTTAGTAGCAAAACTATTGAGGGTTAAATATAGACTATCAACATTACATGAATGTAGATGCTTTAAAAATGAAGGGTCGACTTGTTTGATCGAGCTTAACTCATCAGGAGCTAAAGCTAGCATAAAACGTTTTTGTGTAGTGCTCAGTGCCGCGAATAATTCGCGTAACATAGGCAAAGCGTTGTCACCAGTGGCGCCTTGAGTCAAATTATCTGGAATATATAAAGTGTTACTGGCCACGTTAGTAAGGTCTTGTAGTATTTTATCTGCTGTCAGCTGACGAATTTTACCATCAACCAAGGGTTCAACATGGGCAATGGGACACCATTGACATTGCAGGCGACAAGAGCGCGGTGTCAACATAATTTCCATGTCATGCGGGTAGGTCTGTCGATTCACTAACGAACGTTGGGGTAGGGGAATTTCATTTATTGTTGGCGGACGCTCGCTAATATAAAATTGCTTGGTGGTGCCATGTAGCAAATCATTTATAAAAAGTGGCCAGGTAAGCTCAGCCTCACCAATAAAAAGTATATCCGCATGCGCTCGTGCTTCTTGAGGCATTATAGTTACATGTTTGCCTCCCAGAATCACGAGTTTGTTTCTTTGGCGAAAATTATCAGCAATGTCATATGCTCGTGAAGCTTGTGGAGTAAAAAGGCTTATTGCCACAAGATTTGCATTAGTTTCATATGGAATGCTCATAAATTGGTCATCGATAAATTCTAGTTCTATTTCTTTGGGTGTCAATGCTGCTAAAGTTGGTAAAGCTAACCCAGGCCCAACAGGATCAAGCCACGGGTAACCATCAGTGAGATGGCTAAGTTCAGAATGACCTTCTATGAGTTTTGCATAGCTTGGATATATTAATAATATTTTCATGCTAACAGGGTGTTGGTCGATTAGGCGTTGGCATTTTTGGCAACTCGCAATAGGTCATTAAAGTTATGCACTTCGGCGTATTGTTTTTCAGGAATGGTTATTCCTAAAGCTTGTTCAATTTCAAAAATTAATTCAAGCGCCCCTAGAGAATCGATACCTAAGACCTCGCGAAAATCTGCATCATTAGCGAAATCCTCATTAGTTTCAGCTATCTGTGCAACTATCTGTCTTAGTTGTTGTTCCAAAATACTCTCCTGAAAATGTATAGTGTAATGAAGTAAAAAATTGTTAGCTTGCCGTTATGCTATAGAGATGAATTTATTTTGTTGTTTTTGCATTTGTTGTACTAATGCGGTGATAGTATTAACGGTACGAAAATTATCAGTATTTATATCCACAATATTGACATTGACTGCGAATCTCTCATCAATAAAAGCAATTAGAGCAAATGTTGAAAACGAATCAAGGATACCGTTTTGTTGAAGATCAGTATCAATATCGAAGCCGCGTTCGTCATTGTTAAGAAAATTATAAATAATATACTGGCTAATCTCTTTGGCAATTAATGAAGCACTCATGAAGATCGTCCCAAGCGATTTTTATCGCGAGCAGGAATTAGTAAATCAGGATTCATCCCGGCAACTGCTGATCCAATACTAAGGCGATCAGCTTTGCCATTATCGGTACGTGGTAATTTTCTAACTAATCTAACATCAGATGGGATCATATAGCGAGGTAGTAAACCAGCACAATGCCGTTTAAGATCTAAAACCGATAGTGTTTGTTCATTTGGTACCGCAACCGCAATTAATTTATTATGTGCAACTAAAGCTACAGCTTCATGGACTTTGGGATGTTGATTTAACACAGCTTCGACTTCACCAAGCTCAATGCGATTACCGCGAATTTTAACCATATGATCAAGTCGACCATGATACCATAACTCACCATTAGCGCCACGTGATACTAAATCACCAGTTGGGTAAGGACGTTGAGGTTTTATGGTGTTACCGCCATTAAAATAACCAAGCATTACCGTCGGTCCATCAACTAATAATTCACCGATTTCTCCATCAGCAACAGGATGCCCACTCGTAGAAACTATACTAATTGTGTTGCTACAACTCGGCCAACCAATAGGTATTGCTGCGGAGTTTTCTGAAGGAGGTTTTTTTATTTCATAGTATAAACACACATTAGTTTCAGTAGGACCAAAGAAATTAAAAAAGCGAGCTTGGCGAACTGCGGTCATAAGCCGACGTAAGTGTTTTAGGGGAAACACTTCACCAGCGAAACAAATAACTCGTAATGAAGCAGCACCATTGCGCGTTAATTCACCTGAATCTAACATAAGCATAAGCGCTGAAGGCACTGAATACCAGATGGTAATATTATAGTGTCGAATAAATTCTGACATGTGATGGCCAGAGTTGCTAATAGCCTCATCAACAATAAATATCGTAGCACCGCGACTAAATGATGCCCAAATATCAAAAACAGATAAATCAAAATGAAATGGCGCATGATTAGCTACATGATCATGATTATTAAGGTCTACTAACGTAGCAGCCCACTCAGTAAATGCTAAGACATTTCTGTGTGATATCATTACTCCCTTAGGAGTGCCAGTTGAGCCAGAAGTATAAAGAATAAAAGCTAAATCATCAGAACAATTTGTTGATACAGAGGGAATATTATTGCTATGTTGTTTAATTTGGTTAAGGTTTGTTACTTTGCTAGTTGAATGATCGTGATTATCGATAAGTAAAAAACGATTTATTTTGTTTTCTTGTTTAGCTTCTTGCCATACTTTTAGCAGAGATGAAGTTGTGATTAAGTGATGCAAATTACAGTCATTAGCGATAAGAATAGCGCGAGATATTGGTGAGGCAGGATCAATAGGTACAAAAGCTGCACCTGCACGCAATACTCCTAACATTGCTGCCACAACTATTGGTGAGCGAGGTGAATGAATTCCTACGCGATCACCAATACCAACTCCTTGGTTAATTAGACTGTGGGCAAACTGATTTGCCAGTGTATCTAAGTCACCATAGGTAAGTTTTGATTTCTGACCGACAAGCGCTAAGTGCTGACTTTCGTGCTCGGCCCATATAGTTACAAGCTGATCTATGCGCATCATTAAAGTCCTAATGATTTAGCGATGAGTATGCGCTGCATTTCAGAGCTACCGGAAAATACTCGCGCAGGAAGGGCATCGCGTAAGAGAGAATCGACACCAGTAGCAGTAATCATGGCAAAGCCACCAAAAATTTGTACCGCATCGCTGCCACTTTGTACTGCGGCTTCAGAAATCCAAAGTTTTGCTAAAGAAATAGCTTCTTCACAATGTTTGCCATCACGATGCAACTCGCCAGCGCGATAAAGCAGCGCACGACTAGTTTCAAGACGAAGTTTCATATCAACAATACGATTTTGTATCGACTGATTTTCACCTATAACACGACCAAATTGTTTGCGCGTACGTGCATAGTCAATACATTGTTCAAGCGTACGTTCCATATAACCTACGTAGAAGGCGAATAGGCAACCACGTTCCCAAATCATTGACTCATGAAACAGAGCAGCGCCACAACCTTCAGCACCCAAACGGGTTTTGGCGCTTACACGACAATCGTTTAAATATACTGTACCCCATGGTGAAGTACGTAAGCCTGTTTTATTGAGCTCAGCTTGCACCTGCAAGCCTGCTGTTTCACGTGGCAATAAAAAGGCGCTAATGCCCAGAAAACCACGAGCAGGATCGGTAGTAGCATAGATTAAAAAATAGTCAGCTATAGGTGCATTGGTGACAAAACACTTGCTACCATTGATAATATATTGGTCACCATCGCGTACCGCGAGAGTTTTCAAGGCGAATACGTCAGAACCAGCTTCTGGTTCAGTAATAGCGTTAGCGCAAATATGGGTACCGTTAATGAACGATGGCAAATAGCGAGAAGTCATTTCATTTTGGGCACGCCAAATGGGTACTGACGCTGCAAACATATGTGCACACAGAGAAAAAATTAAGCCACTATCTTCGCAGTGTTTGCCTAACGCCTCAATGATTACCATGGTATCTAGGGCATTAAGATTGCTGCCCCCAAATTGCTCAGGAAACGGTAGACCTGTAAGTCCAAAGCTAGAGGCTTGCGTCCAAAGCTCTCTATTAAAAGCGGCAGCAGCTTCACGTTCACGAGCACCTGGTGACAAACGTGTTTGTGCAAACTGGCTGACCATTTGGACCCGCTCTTGTTGAGCTTGGTCCAAGTTGTAATAAGGCATAGTTTATAATTTCAAAGCACTATGTCGTTTTTGTCAAGAAATGCAAGAGATAATTAATACATATTAATTGATATACTATCTAAAACGTAAATAGTATAAATATAGTGATTTTTCTTCGTCATTACATTAAAACGAAGTAGTCACTTGTATGTGCAGGGAGTTATTTTATCGACATAAAGCGCGATCAAGCTCAGTAATCAGATCATTTACGTTTTCTAAGCCTACTGACATACGGATAAAATCATCACCAATACCAGCATTTTCTCTTTCATTAATATTTAAGTTGCGATGAGTTGTGCTTGCTGGATGAATAACTAGTGTTTTGGTGTCACCGATGTTGGTGCTATGACAAAGTAACTCTATTTGATCAATAAAGTGACGGCCAGCTTCATATCCACCAGCTACACCAAAACCTATCATAGCACCAAAGTATTGACGTAAATACTTTTTAGCTTGAGTGTGTGATGGATGGTCTTCCAATTCTGGATAACAAACCCATTTTACCTGCGCATGTGATTTTAAAAATTTTGCAAGTTGCGAAGCGTTTTCACAATGGCGTTGCATACGAATATGCAATGTTTCCATGCCGCGCAGCATGAGCCAAGCAGTATGTGGTGACATGCAAGCACCCATGTTCATCAGCACTTTGCCTCGTAAACGAGTAGTGAATGCTAAAGGACCAAACTGTTCGGCATAAGCACGACCAGTTGGGGTAGATTCAAACATCAAGGGATAGCGTTCAGGTTGCCAAATAAAGCGGCCGGCATCGACTAAGATGCCACCAATAATCATACCATGACCATCAAGATATTTAGTGCATGAATGAATTACAAAGTCGGCACCATAATTAATAGGATTAGTAAGATATGGTGTCGCAATGGTATTATCAACGACATAGGGGACATTTATTTCATGAGCAATTGCACTTAAAGTTTCGTGGATGGGGACTAACAAACTAGGATTGGCTAAATTTTCAACAAAAATAAGCCGAGTTTTCTCAGTGATTTGAGTACGTAGCGAATTTTCATCAAGCGGATTAAAAAAGCGTGTTTTTATGCCAAGAGTGCTTAAGGTATCACGTAGTAGCCCAATACTACCACCATATAAGCAGGAGGCCGCGACGATCTCATCGTTAGGTCGCAACATATTAAGAATTAGACCTGTTACTGCCGCCATGCCTGAAGCAAAGGCAACCCCAGCAACGCCGCCTTCTAACATTGCTACACGTATTTCAGCTTCGGCAACGGTTGGATTACCTAAACGGCTATAGATGAAACCCGACTCTTTAAAATTAAAAAGTTCTGCAGCATGATCACTACTATCGTAAGTAAAAGCCGCAGTTTGATATAAAGGAATTGCACGAGCATGTTGATGGGCTTGCGGTTCATAGGTGCCATGCACCAACTCGGTCTCAGGAGCATATCGTTTTGACATATGGCATTGATTACTTAAGTTTAGCAGAAAACCAAGAGAAAAATTACTTGCGAGTCACAGTTTCATATGTAATGGCATACTACATCAGCTTGCTAACGCTTACGGTACGGTTAAATTCATCATAAAAGCATGACAACACGTATTGGATTATTTGATTCTGGTGTAGGCGGTCTTGGTGTTTGGCGCGCTATAAATGCTGCTATTCCTGAAGCGACAACAATATATGTCGCTGATCAGGTGCATTTTCCTTATGGTGCTTGTAAAAATACCCAAGTACAAAGCTATGCCTCTGCGATTTCCCGCTTTTTATTGGCAAAAGGTGCAGAAATTATTGTTGTTGCATGTAACTCAGCCTCGACTGCAGCCCTGCAATATCTGCGCGATAATTTTAAAAATGTTCCTTTTGTAGGTATGGAACCTGCAGTGAAACCAGCGATCGAACAAACACGCAGTAAAGCTGTTGCGGTATTAGCTACAGAGTTAACCGCCCAAGGCGAAGCTTTGGCGAAGCTTTGTCAGCGCTTTGAGCATAGCGCGCGGATTATTGCACAACCATGTCCGGGGCTGGCTGAAATTGTCGAAGCTGGTGCAGTTGATATAGCTTCAACTGATGGGCATCTCCGTGAACTACTAAAGCCGCTAATTGCCGCCAAAGTTGATCAATTAGTCTTAGGATGTACTCATTATTCGTTTTTACGTACGGCAATTGCCAAAATTGTTGGTGATAAAGTTAATATAATTGACCCAGCAGAGGCCGTTGCACGTCAGGTGCAACGAGTATTGTTATCGCTAAATACTATTAATGATAAGTTAGGAATATCGGTGCAGCATGAGTTTTATACTACTGCGGTACCAGAAAAATTTTCTAGCCTCGTAGATAGTTTACTACCATCCTTACCGCATGAAACTAGTAGTATTAAAGGTCTTATATGGCGGGATGAAAGCTTAAGTTTGGTAGAATCTTTGTGAGTCGTTAATAATTCGGTCAAGCATAGTATCGAATTTGGCATCGATAGATCGACGTGCGGCATCTGCATCATACCAGGTCATAATTTCTGCCGCCCCACTTACGAATGAAATACGTGCGGTATAATCAGGAACCACCACCAATAAATAATACTTTCATAATAGTAGTTCTCCTAATACCTAATCTGTTGAAGTGGCAGAAAGCGTTACTCGTCCGGGAAATACTCAAGCCCAAAAGAGTCGTTATTGAGCAAGGTTTCTTGAGGGTCGATACTAATTTGCGGGTCGATAGTTGCATTATTATTGCTGCAACCTCCTGAAATAAAGGAGGAAATTATGATGGTTAGCGTAAGCCATTTGAATTGGTAATAGTAAGTTAAAAGCATGGAGATAATTCCAATAATTCTTGATTTAAAAAATTAGCAACTAACAGGTGACAGGATAAGTCTTTCATGTTTTGATAAAGCTTAAATAGCAGAATGTGAGGGTAGTTATGAACCGCAAGACTACAATATTTTTTAGTTTATGTGCATTATTAGTTATTGCTGCAAAAGGCAATTCATGCACGCAAACCTGCGATACCAATGCTGATTGTGGAAAAGACAAATACTGCGCCAAAGTTGCTGAAGATTGTGCAGGCTCGGGGACGTGTGAAATACTGCCAACTATCTGTCCCAAAAATTATACTCCCGTATGTGGCTGTGATGGCAATGAATATAGCAATACCTGTTATGCAAATCGTCAGGGCGTAAATGTTGCTTATGCGGGTGAGTGTAATACTGGAACTAACCCTGAAGCTTGTTTTAATAGCGAAAAATGTGGCGAAGGCAATTATTGCCTTTTTGCGAGTTGTGCTGCACAAACAGGTGAGTGTGCGAAACGCCCAGAAGCATGTTACGAAATTTACAGTCCAGTATGTGGCTGCGACGGCAAGACCTATAGCAACGATTGTTTCGCTGCGGGTGCGGGAATAAGTGTTGCTTATGATGGTGTGTGCGAAGGTGAAGTTGAAACCTGTTGGGACAATCAATCCTGTGGCCCCAAAGGCTATTGTAAGTTTGCTAGTTGTGCAGCAGAGACAGGAGTATGCCAAGCTCGGCCAGATGCTTGCTTAGATGAAGATAAAGCAGCAGTTTGCGGTTGTGACAATAAGACATATAATAATGAATGTTTTGCTGCTATGGCGGGTGTACGTGTTGCCTATGAAGGTGAATGTAAAGTTGATCCCGACCCAGATCCAAAGACCTGTGGAATTGATAAAAAATGTAACGAAGGTTTTTATTGTTTGCTAAATGAATGCAATGCCAACTCCGGCGTATGCGAAAAAATTCCAACAATTTGTCCGCTACAGACAGATCCATTGCTTAAAGAAGATGTCTGTGGTTGCGATGGGATTAGCTATAAGAATTCATGTTTAGCAGCGGCCTCCGGTGTAAACATTGCGTATAAAGGTGAGTGCCAAACTGATCCCGATCCTGAGACCTGCAGGGATAACGAATTTTGTGGCATAAATCGTTATTGCAAGAAATCTAGTTGTGCTGCTGAATCAGGTTTGTGCAGTGACCAGCCCAGTAAAGATGATTGCAATGCTACTGATTATAAGCCGGTCTGCAGTTGCGAAGGTAATGATTATAATAACGAATGCTTAGCTGCAGCAGCTGGCGAAAATGTTGACTATGAAGGCAAATGCAAAACTGAACCACAAATTTGTTGGGAAGGTAATAAATGCCCCGAAGGTAACTACTGCCTATACAACGCTTGTGGGGCAAAATCAGGTACGTGTACATTGCAACCAACTTATTGCCCAACTGTAAGAGAGCCGGTCTGTGGCTGCAATGGTGTTACTTATAGTAATTCTTGTATAGCTGCTAATAAAGGCATGAGTATTGATTATAAAGGTGTTTGTGAAAGAGACCACTGCTTTAAAGTCGGTGAATGCGGCGAAGGTTTATATTGTTATTTTGACTCTTGTGCTGCTGAAACCGGTAAATGCATAAAAGTTCCAACAGATTGTAAAAAACCAGCAAGACCAGTATGTGGTTGTGACTATAATTTATACGACGATGAATGCCAAGCAGCAAACAAAGGCATTTCAATCGATTTAACAGGCATGCGATGCCTGCATTTTGAAAAGGGAATCAATATATTAGATTAGTAAATTATTTCGCCTCTTAAGGTCTCTTCTCATATGAGACCTTAAGAGACTAAAAGCTAGGGACACCCCCTAATTATCCCGCCTTTACTGCAATTTTTTTAGCTTTTGCTGGTTCAGCTTTGGGCAGCGTTAAACGCAGGACACCGTTTTTCACATTGGCGGATATACGATCGCGATCGACATCAGTAGCCAAGGTAAATACACGGCGATAGTCGCCATCGCTAAACTCTTTTAAACCTAAATTATAGCCAGCAAAATCACTGGTGGGCATATGTCCTTCGATAGTAAGCACATCGTTTTCAAGAGTAATGTCAATTGAACTTTCATCAATCCCGGCCATGTCAGCAGTTAACACAATTTCTTCATTTGATTCATTGATGTCAACCGCTGGTACTAAGACCGGACGATTACTTGCGCGTTCAATACGATGAGCGACGCTTTTAGTATCTTGAGTTTCAAGTTGTGTTGACATGGCTTCCTCCATAACAACGAGATATATATTAATGAGATTTAACCGCAATCCGTTTTGGTCGATCAGCGTTGGCTCGCGGCAGCTTAAGTTCCAAGATACCGTTTTTAAAAGTAGCTTCTACCTGATCCGACTCAAGTCGATATGGCATTTGCAAAGTGCGACTGAACGAACCAAACTCACGCTCTCGTCGGTGGTAAGTTGTATCCTTATCAGCCTCGGGGAGGTTGCGTTTGCCACTAATTGTTACCGAATCACCTAACACTGAAATATCAATGTCTTCTGGTGCGGTATCGGGTAATAATGCACGTAAAATAGCACCTTCGTCGTTAGTCCAGACGTTGATAGCTGGGGTGTTTACTATGCGTCCGTCGCTAGCATTAGAAAATACGCGATTAAATTCATCATGCAATCGAGACAGCTCCCGCCACGGAGCCCACGTTCTTGCGAGACTGAACTCATTACCAAACATGTTGTTCCTCCTTGCGGTTAAGCCCATTTGTTTGGGCGCCGTTTGTTGAGAGGAATTTAGGTAGACTCTTTTTACTGTCAACTATCGCTTCTGCAATAAAATTGAGTTAAAAGTATTTTATGAAAAAAGTGATCTGGGGCGTTTTAAGTACCGCGAATATCGCGATCAAAAAAGTAATTCCCGCAATGCAACAAAGTTCATGGTGCGAAATTCGCGCTATTGCGTCGCGCTCAGCAGACAAGGCGCACAAAGCGGCTGATACCTTAGGTATTACGCATGCTTATGGTTCCTACCAAGAATTGCTTGCTGATAGCGAGATTGAGGCAATTTATAATCCCTTGCCTAACCACTTACATGTGCCACTTACATTGCAGGCGGCTGCTGCCGGTAAGCATGTCTTATGCGAAAAACCAATAGCTTTAAATCACCACGAAGCCGAACAGCTTCTTGCTGCGGCTAATAAAGTAAAAATAATGGAAGCATTTATGGTGCGCTTTCATCCACAGTGGCAACGTGTACGTGAACTAATCAGTAGTGGGCATATCGGTACACCTCGTGCAGTACAAGTATTTTTTTCATTTTTTAACGACAACCCAAGAGATGTGCGAAACCAAGCTATGATCGGTGGTGGTGCTTTATACGATATTGGCTGTTATGCCATTCTAGCCGGTCGTTTTATGTTTGCTGCAAAAGCCAAGCGAGCTATTGCGCTTATCGATCGCGATCCAAATTTTGGCATAGATCGTACCAGCAGCGGCATTGTCGATTTTGGCGAAGGACGTCAACTTAGTTTCACCGTTTCGACGCAAGCTGATAACTACCAATTAATGCAAGTACATGGCAGTAAAGGACGCATCGAATTAGCCATACCCTTTAACCCGCAATCAGAAACTCGCATTTTAATTGCTGATCATGAAACTCAAATAGGTGACCCTTTAAAAGTTGAAATAATACCAAAATGCGATCAATACACCTTACAAGGCGAAGCATTCTCGCGAGCTATTCGGGGCGAGATTGAATTACCCTATGATGTTAACGATGCCATACAAAATATGCGTATTATTGATGCGCTCTTTCGTTCAGAGCAAAGCGGTACTTGGGAAACATGTTAGCCCTATAGGAATGATATTGTACTAAGAGGCTATTTATAGGAGATAGCTAATGATTAACGACAGCAAAAAAGTAATACTTGACGAGACGGCATGGCGTTTACTTTTATTAGATGCGCGCACTCATAAGGCATGGATCAATAAGCCAATTGCTGACGATCTACTAAAAAGATTATATAATTTGGTTCGTATGGCTCCGACCGCTATGAATATACAACCGATACGTCTATTGTTTGTAAAAAGCCGAGAAGCCAAAGAGCGCCTACGACCAACTTTAGACCATGGTAATGTCGATAAAACAATGGCTGCGCCGGTTACTGTTATCATTGCATACGATACTGAATTCTACCATAAAATGCCCAAGTTGGTGCCACACGATCCAGATGCAGGCAAGCGGATCGCTGCAAGAGAGTCAGAAGCTATAATACGAATGGCACTTGCTAGCGCGACACTACAAGCAGGTTATTTAATCCTAGCGGCCCGAGGGCTTGGGCTTGATTGTGGACCCATGGGGGGATTTAACGCTAATAGAGTTGACGTTGAATTTTTACCTGAAGGTAAATGGAAGTCGTTTTTGTTATTGAACCTTGGTTATGGTGATTCATCGCAACTTATTGCAAGAGCACCTAGATTAGAATTCGATGAGGCTTGCGAAATTATCTAATTATCCGACATATTAACATTAGGATATAGTCTATGACATTTTCTATTTATGACTTTTTAGTGAAGACTAACAAAGGTGAAGAAATAACCTACAAAAATATCGTGGTAAAGTTTTGCTGATTTTTAAAGCAACCAGTATAACGATTATATTTGTTCTGTTGCGATGATTGTATTATTTAATTTATTAGAATCACTGAGCATCCGCAGTTGTATAAATATCGCAGTGGCGGTTAAAGAAGTGGCGCAGAAATCAGCTATAGGTATAGCAAACCACACGCCATCAAGACTAAACCATCGAGGTAGTAATAATAGTAATGGCAAAAGTAGAATTACTTGGCGTGACAAGCTTAATAGCAAAGCGATTTTGGCTTTACCGATAGCTTGAAAAAATTAGCACCAATGATTTGAAATCCAATTATTGGTAAAACAGCAAAACAAATATGTATGCCATGTACACCAATTTTAATTAGATTATAAAAGCGCTAGGTTACTGCTTTGGGATTTCGTTATTAGACTTGATTACGAATAATCTCACTTAAAATTTTTAATTCTCTGTTCCCTGTTCTTTAAATCTTCATTTTGTCTTTAACCAAGCGAGGTTGAACTTACGTATTTAAAGAACTTAAGAATAGGGGACGGGGAATGAAAGGCGATGATATAGCTGATAGACTGCTACTTTTTGCCGTAGATGTATTTAACTTGGCTTTTGAAAATACCACAAGATGTAGCAGGAAAACATTTATCGCGACAGCTTATACGTTAATCTACAGGCGGTGGCGCAAATTATGAAGAAGCACGCGGTGCACTTAAGCAAAGCTGATTTTATACATAAGGTAAGCATCGCAGTTAAAGAATTACGAGAATCTTTGTATTGGCGTAAAATTGATAAAACGAGCAAAGCTTTCAACATGTGTTAAACTTGACGAGCAACATTTAGGGACACTCCCTAATTACTTTCAATCTTGATCGTGTTGATGGTTAAATATTTTGATTCACTATTTAAAAAAATGGTGGCATTTAAGCTTTAGAAAAAAATGGTAGCTTTTTAAGAAGTAACTATTTTGGTAAATATTTAAATAAAACCATTGCACAAAATTATTCGTCTGCGGTGTCAGTATCGTTAGAGCATTTTGGAGAATGGTAATGCATATTAGCCTTAAAGTAGCATTACAGCTGTTAGTATTTGCTATGACAGCCTGCGGACCAGAAACCGAAGAAATTACTTTAGTAGTAGAAGATTATCGTGTGCCTTGTTATTACCAATTGGCGCGTTTATGCTATTTAACTAATGAAGGTGTAATCTATGAAGATATTGAAAATTGGCGTTATCGGTGGGGATATCAGACGGTTTTACAAATAAAGAGAGAAAAAGTTAAAAATCCGCTGATGGATGAACTACCGTATCGTTATTATTATGAGAAAGAAATATTTGCCGAGCGAGTAGTCACAGGGAGTAAATTTAAAATTAACATTCAAGACCCTGGGCATTTAACCTATGTTGATGAAAGCAGGTATTCGTTGGTGGGTGAGCAAGATATAGATTGCGGCAAGAATTCTTTATGTGAGCAAATCGCTGCTGCCTTACAAAATGACGAAATGTATTTCAAACTAGAATTAAGTCATCCTGCTAATGAATCAGAGCCTTTTCTACTTGAAACATTTATCCCACACTCAAAAGAAAACTAAGAGCTACTATATTACCGTATAAATATATTATGACAGTAGTGGCAGAAATATGCCTTGTAAAAGCGAAGTAACAACCATCGCCTTAAGGCGATGGTTGTTACTTCTGATAATATCAGATTACGTATCGCCGCAGTGCGAGCCTTGCGTTTTATACCAGGTCAAAAAACTGACAATATTATTGCGCAAGCAATGACTACTGAACCTAGCACCAGTGTACGACGTGCAGCTTTGTTAGCCGCATCATATCGAACCCGAAAACCATTAACCGAGGCTTTACAACAAGTTGCACGAAGCGATCCTAATGATGATATTCGCAAAGAAGCAGCTAAATTATTGCATGATTAGACTGTGCTACTGCGTTATTGCTTTAATTATTTAATTAACAAAAACATGTCATAGCTTGTGATTTTCCCCTAAAAGTATCAATTTAAATAGTAGAGGTGTGGGTCATGTATACTGTTACTTATTCGGTACCATCAATGCGCTGTGGACACTGTAGCAATGCTATTGAATCAGAGGTAGGTGAACTGCAAGGTGTGGCATCAGTCAAAGCAGACAATACAACTAAACAAGTTAATATTGTATTTGATAAACCAGCTAGTGAAGGACAAATCAAAGCATTGCTAGCCGAAATGAATTATCCCGTAGCTTAGAATTTAGTTAGCCATGAGTGCATCTATGAATGAGCCTGGCACTAAACAGCTTACTCTACCGATTACCGGTATGACCTGCGCTAATTGTGTTGCTACTATTGAGCGTAATCTAAAAAAGCTTAACGGTGTAAATAGCGTGGTAGTAAATCTTTCATCTGAACGTGCTACAGTAAGTTATGATGAAAGCAAACTTGCGCTGCAAGATTTTATAGCTCGTATTAAGCGTGCGGGTTATGGCATTGCTACTGGTGAAGCCGAATTAATTATTAAAAACTTAGCGGATGATAGTGATGCACAGCGATTATTAAAAGCATTAAGTAGCACTAACGGAGTAGTAACTGCTCAAGTTAATTATGCCACTGAAAAAGCGCGCATCAAATATGTGCCAACAATTGTCAGCCAAGCACAATTGCGCCAGGTGGTTAAAGTTAACGGGTTTGCTGCTATCGAACTTGGTGCAAAAGCCCAAGATATTGAGGCGCAAACGCGGGCGCTAGAAATTGCGCAACAAAAGCGATTGCTTATTGTTGGCTTGTTATTAACGGTACCATTATTTCTTATTAGTATGGGGCGCGATTTTAATTTGTTGCCCATAATACCGACAGGGCCGTGGAGTAATTATCTTTTACTGGCATTGGCAACCCCGGTGCAATTTTACGTTGGTGCACAATATTATAGTGGCGCATATAAAGCACTACGCAATAAAGCCGCAAATATGGATGTACTCATCGCCATGGGTTCATCAGCAGCTTTCTTTTATTCGCTACCGGTAACTTTTGGATTGTTGCCGGGTCATGTTTATTATGAGACTGCGGCGGTTATCATCACCCTAATAAAACTTGGCAAATATCTTGAGGCCCGTGCCAAAGGGCATGCCTTCGCAGCCATCAAAAAATTAATGGGATTACGCGCCAAGAGTGCACATGTGATTCGTGATGATAAAGAAGTCGAAGTGTTAATTGATGATGTGCAAGTTGGTGACATTGTTGTGGTTAAACCAGGAGAAAATATTCCGGTAGATGGTGTGCTGATTGCTGGGCAGAGTAGCGTGGATGAATCGATGTTAACCGGCGAATCGCTGCCAGTAACTAAAAAGCAAGGTAGCACGGTCATTGGTGCTACATTAAATAGACTGGGTACGTTGCAGTTTGAAGCTACTAAAGTTGGTAAAGAAGCAGCATTAGCGCAAATAATAAAACTAGTTCAAGATGCACAAGCCAGCAAAGCACCGATTCAAAAAATAGCTGATCAAGTATCGGCCATTTTTGTGCCAGTTGTATTAATTATTGCCGCAATAACTTTTAATGCTTGGTATTTTGTGGCGAGCACAGTTGATGGGCAATTTACGCGTGCTTTAATTAATACGGTGGCAGTTTTAGTAATTGCCTGCCCGTGCGCTATGGGGTTAGCTACCCCAACGGCAGTATTAGTTGGTACTGGTAAAGCGGCACAAGCAGGGATACTGTTTCGCAATAGCGAGGCACTTGAACGCGCTGGTAAATTGTCAGTTGTGGTGTTTGATAAAACAGGTACGATTACCAAAGGTCTGCCAACTATTACTGATATTGTAGTTAATCAACATGCGACATTAAGCGCTGATACAATATTGCAATTTGCCGCTTCGGTAGAGTCGAGCAGTGAACATCCTTTGGCCGAGGCGATTTTGCAAGCAGCCAAAGCTCGTGGCTTAAAGTTATTAGAGGCTACTAGGTTTGAGGCCGAGCCTGGTTATGGGGTACTTGCTGATGTTGATGGCAAAATCGTGGCTATTGGTAATTTTAAAATGATGCAAACTCACGATTGGCTGAAAAATGATCTTGCTTCTGAGGTTACTCGTTTGCAAGACGAAGCCAAAACCGTGATGCTGGTAGCTATAGATGCTCAAGTTGCTGCTGCTATCGCTGTTGCTGATGTAGTAAAAGAAGACTCGCAAGCTGCAATCACCAAGTTGCGTGATATGGGTTTGCAAATACTAATGCTTACCGGTGATAATCAAAAAACTGCAGCAGCAATCGCCAATAAGATTGGTATTAGTAAAGTGATTGCCGAAGTAATGCCCGAGCATAAAACCCAGGCAATTAAAGATTTGCAAACAGCTAATGAAAATAAAAATATACCAAATATAGTTGCAATGGTGGGTGATGGAATAAATGACGCGCCAGCTTTAGCCCAAGCCGATGTGGGTATTGCTATTGGTACCGGTACCGATGTCGCCATGGCTACGGCATCGGTGACGTTGATTAGCGGTAACCTGCATGGCGTAGCGCGGATGATAAATTTATCACGCCAAACTTTGCGCACAATTAAGCAAAATTTATTCTGGGCATTTTTTTATAACGTTGTGCTTATCCCCGCTGCAGCGCTGGGTTTTTTGCATCCAATGTTAGCCGCCGGCGCTATGGCTTTTAGTAGCGTGTTTGTGGTTAGCAATAGTTTAAGATTGCGGCGAGTGAAGTTGGGGTAGTGTTAAAAAATTTTTTCAAGGCAAATACCCATAAATATATCCAAAAATATCCATAATTATTGATATTTTCATTAATATATGGATATTTATGGATAAACATATGGGTAAAAAATGAAACCATTAAAAAAGCTAGTCATAACTGCAAAATTATTAAAAAATATTGCCGAAATTGATGAGTTTAAGGGTCGTTGGGAAGCTATCGGTAATCTAGCTCCTGAACGATTATCTGCTTTCAAAAAAATAGCAACTATAGAGTCGGTTGGCTCTTCAATTCGTATAGAAGGTGTACAGCTTAACGATGATGAGATTGAAAAAATACTTTCAGGGTTAGATATAAAACACTATCAGAAAAAATTATTGAAATTATTAGGGAGCATGGGCGCATAACAGTTCGCGATGCTGTGATACTTATTAAGGCTAATCGCAACACGATAAAAAAGCATCTCAAACAACTATATGAAACTGGTTATATTATACAGAGAGGAGAAGGCAAAGGTACTTGGTACGAAAAGAAAACTTAATCATTAAGCAGCAGCAGTGGTGCCAGGTAGCAAATTGTAATTAATAGGTTACAATATCATTGGGATTAACATTAAGCCTTTCAGCAATTTTTTGTATAGTTGATTGATGTGGATTTTTAACTTCATTACGCTCTATACGTCCCATTTCTTTTTCGGTCACATCTGGTAAGAAATCATTGAGTCTAAGACCGCGCTGAAGTCGGAGTCGACGAAGCGCAGCACCAAAGCTTCTATCTTTTTTTAAACGATTCTTTTTAGCACGGCGCCGATAATCTGCATCTAACTCGAAAAGTATAGCGTCTGCAGATGCTTCGTAGTTACCAAGTTTTATGGTTTGCCCGTAATCAATAATTTCAAAGTCAGTAAAGTTTGGTTTGCTATGGCCTGATGAATTACTAAATAAAGAAAATGGTGCTACTAATCGACTCATGTCACCGCGATATAGTGTTATGACTTTATCTTTAGCATCGACACGCCCGCCAATAAAAAGGTCGTTATGATTAGAGGCAGCAAGTACTTCGGCGATATCAGCAGAATTAAGCATGCTAACATCATTTTGTCGAACGATTACAGATTTGAAGAAAGCATTAAGAAAATCGATTCTTGAACTATCTATATGCTCAAGCAGCAATAAACGCTGTTCTCGTATATTACTTTTTAAATAGTAAGCTCTCCAATAAGCAACAAGATCACTAATATCGTGTGCTCGTTTAACTATCCATAGTGCTGATTTTGTTAAGGAGGGCATATCTAGTTCAGCTTGTTTAGGACGACTAAGAATAAAAGGGTTGAGGCGTTCGAAGGGTTTCGATTTATTATTTGCATCAACAATAATTAGATCTGCCGTCTTCATTCTTCACACTCTTTAACCGGATTATTGGGGTACATTTTGTTCCATTCATTTACAAGGACATGCCAAGATTCGTATATTTCATCTATTTTATAACCAAATGAGATTAAGCGAATACAGCAATCACTCATTTACATATATTGCAAATTACATTACTAGTATGTCCTATATTAAAATAAAATCAATAGGGACATATTAATGAAGTAATTATTAATTGTTTAATTATGAATAATCGCTAGTATTTGTTGGCTTGACACACATAGCCCCGTTAGGCGAAAGTCGTTTTCGGTGCTAAGAACACCTGCTGTGAGCGGAGCCGTCCCGACAGAGCGGCGCATTATTGCGTCGGTTATTAGCGTATAAATAACTGCGTTAATACTGACATAGCTACTGTCGGAGGTTCGGCCATGCCTGAAATTGGCAACAATTACTGTGATCTTGCACATTCTAAACA
Source organism: Deltaproteobacteria bacterium (assembly GCA_016931625.1). Taxonomy (NCBI): domain Bacteria; kingdom Pseudomonadati; phylum Myxococcota; class Myxococcia; species Deltaproteobacteria bacterium. The sequence goes on from JAFGEK010000079.1 coordinate 41,001, forward strand.
ATATAAATGCTGTAGGGGCACTGTTTGCTGTGCCCTTTTTGATAAATTCAGCTACGATTCAGAATTATCGCAAATAGCAAATGCTATACCTGATAGTGAACTAATACAAGCGTTACATGCCATAGTACGTGCAATGAAAATTTGTTTTAACGATAAGCTAAAGAGAATTCGCGTCTTAAGATTGATGAAATATATTATGTGTAGAATTATGGGGTTATGAATTTATGATTACAGCTAATAAATATGTTTAAATTATATTACGCATGATAGTATTGCATGTATGCAATACTATATGAATATAGCATCATTTGATTATTTCAGATTAAATTCAAGTTGACTATTATTTATTTGATTAGATTTTTGCTGTGCATCATACCATCCTAATAATGATGGTGAATCTTCATTATGGTTTTCTCTCTTTCTATGTGAAGAGGCATAACAGTATTTACATCCATGTTTACAACTATCATAAGCTCCAATATCTCGGCTAATTACACATCCACATTCTTCGCGTTGTACCGGGTCTTTCTTTTTTTGTACTTCGAAATGAAAAATACGTTTAATTAATTCATCATCAATACATTTGCCAGGTTTGATACCATAGGGTTTTAAGTCTATAGCTTCAGCACAGCTAACAATTTCAAATCCATTTTTATTAGAAATTTCTTTTAAATTACCTGTTAATATGCCAATCTCATGTTTGATGAGTTCATTATTATCTGCTGTAAAATCTATACTGCCGATAGCATTGAGTTGTTTTTTTGCCTTACGATAATGATCAACCAAACTGATAACAACTCTATTCGAGTAACCAGATAATTGTTCTGCAATCATGGTAAATTTATTGAGATGATATTGTATAGACATACTACGTGTAATGATTATTGGGTCATATCGCCATATCACATGCGCAGGGCTTAAGTATTTGCACAAAAATTTAAATGTTTCGATACTTTGATCTAGTTGCGGTACACCTGGCTCAAGTGTTTGGCCATAACCAGTAATAGTAAATTGAAAATAATAGAGAAAACCTTTATCGGTCAATTCGTTGAGATATGGAAGCAATGGTTTAGGGTTTTTAGTCCAAAATATAATAACTTCAACATCCTCGGGCTTGAGAGAAATAAATGACACTTGCTTGTTGTTAAGGGGATTAACCACAGTACAATATCCTGCGGCTATTCTTTTCATAAACCAGCGAGAGTAATTGGCTGGTATATCAGTACGTCTACTGCAACTTATTATCATTTAAAAAATCCTGGTTAATAATAATTGAAATAAGATATTGTTCAAGTTGATATTTTGCCCAATGTTTTCGTGAGGCAATCGTGTTATTGCCTACACTAATTTTAATGATATTTTTAAAAAATGGATAGTACATAAATCTGAAAAAAATTTAATCAGCCATTTTTTCTAATTATACGATATGCAACATTAGCTTCTAATTTTGGACATCCGAATTTTTTGAAATATTCTCCAAGATCTGTTTTTTCTTTGTCAGTATCTAATTGAATATTGCATTCATCTTTTTCTAATACTTCCCAATCGTAGTTTTGTGTGAGTGAATCAAACCAGTTATAAAAATTTGCAGAATTATTATCTATAAATAGCATATATGAATTAGACTTGGCTTCTGAAAATAAATAATTAAAATAATCGGTACATTGGTTACGAAATCGATATAGCTCTGAGATAAAATAGACAAGGGTAAATAAATCAGCTTGTAGATATTTTTTATAAGGCAACCATGTATTTCTTTCAGTTACGTCGAGAGGCATAAAATTGACAGATAAGCATAGCTTAGAGTCAACTTTTTTATCAACATCGCTCCAAGATTCGTTCCATGCTTTATTTCCATCTAGTAAATAACATTTTAATTTTGATAACGAGTCATGATCAGCATAATATTTGATAGCACCAAGCAAATCGCTGCCAGGTCCACCGCCAACACAGCTTATTGTTACTTGTTCTGCTTTAAATAATTTGGTTAATCTATTACTAGTAGAAATGAGACGATAAACAAGATTGGCATGGCATGTAACATAACGATATATATATGCAAATCTAGTTGATGGGTCACTATAATCTATTTTAGCTACATTAGGTTCTGTTAATTGATTATATTTCGTTGAAAGTAAATTCAAATCGATAAACTAACTATCGAATATTTTAAAACGTTAGCGGATGATTTTGGTATCCCATATCAAACATTAATCAATCTTTATTTACGTGATTGCGCTATTAACCAAAAAAAGATTTCTATCAGTTGGAAGAAATGAACGTATCTACTTTTCACTCAACCAATCCTTAGCATAAACAACCGGCTTACCTGACTGTTTAGTTAAATTTTCAATCGCAAAGGCATTCTCAAGGTTGGGCTGCAGGCGACCGGTGATATAACGATTTAACTGAACCGTAGACATAGCTAAAGCATCAGCAAATGCTACTTGGCTTGGCCAATGTTGCCGAATATGAGTATTTAAGAGGCGACGTGCCTTAGAATGATAACTATCGACGTTTTTAGCACCCACAAATAGTGCAATTAAATCATTTACACTTGTGATAACATACGCACTAGTGCTAATATCGACATATGAAGCCTATTATAGGCCAATATTTGAAGATAATTACTAAACAATGAAAACCATTCGCCTTATAACAGATATAGCCTGCGAAATGGACGAAGACGTTTTTGCCTTACTTGGTCGCATAGATTTTCATGTTTGTGACAACCATTATCTTGATGACCACGAACGTTTAGCAGCAATCGCTGTGCTACTGCGAGAATTTTTTGCTAAACGTGAGCGTTTACGTTGGGAGTTAATTAATCATTTTATCATCAAATAATAACTAACGTTGCGTCCGGCGGTATGCGCACGTTGTTTAAGTAACCCGCGCTCGCGCATATCTAAAATTTCGCGTTTGGCAGTAGCAGGGCTGGTTTTTGTAAGATGTGCATATTTTTTAGTTGTTAGACCACCAAAGAATTCATCGGGCCATGCATCGAATAGTCTATTTAATGCTTTTAGCTGTCGAGGGTTAAGACCAGTGGTCTCGCGGCGCTGCCAAAAACGAGCTTTAGCAAATATTCGCTCAAGTTCTTTTTCAGAACGAGCAATAGCTGCCGAAAAGGTTTCTAAAAACCAAATCAACCAATCAGTAATATCACCTTTACCTTTTTGTGTTTTTTCTAAGATTTCATAATAGCTATCACGAGTAGCTTGTATCTGCGCAGATATGCTGTAGCAACGAATTTTTGTTTCTTCATCTTGAGCCAAAGCCATATCGATAAGCGTACGCGCAATACGACCATTACCATCTTCAAATGGGTGAATAGTTACAAACCATAAATGAGCTTTAGCCGCACGAATTAATCCATCTTCAACACTGCGGCTTTTTGCCCACCACAATAAAAACTGGCGTATCTCAGAAGGTACATTTTTTGAAGTTGGTGCTTCAAAATGAACACGTTCGTGACCTATTGGCCCTGAAACAACCTGCATTGGTGAAGCCGTTTTACGCCACTTGCCTACTGGAATTTGCTGCATGCCAGAGTAACCAGTAGGAAACAGTGCGGCCTGCCATGCCTTAAGTCTGCTTGCCGTTAATGATTTATTACAGTTTGTGGTGGCATCTAATAAAACTTCCACTTGCCCATCTGCATTTTTTTCAATGCGAGGTAAACCTGCAGTTTTTAAACCAAGACGACGTGTAATTGATGATCGCACAGCATTAGGATTAAGTGTTTCAACGTCTTTTACAAGAACGCGCTCGCTTAAAAGAACTAACGACTCTAAAAAAAATGAATGAGACCGCGCAGACATTAAATCAGTTAGTTACGTTTTTAACAGAGGAACGTCGCAATCGCGATGATGCTATTAAAGATATTTTAATATTTAACCACCCAGCATTTCGACGACTAGCGGATTTAACCCAAACAGAATACCGTATATTTTTTACTAATCTAGATGAATTGAGTATATGGCTTAAAAACGCCAAGGGATACTATGAGGATTGTAATACTAATACTTCGTATCGCTGGTGTAGGCTTGATAAAGGATGGCAATCTATTATTTCAGTTGACAAAGGATTATTTGATCAAAATGGTAAGCTTCAAAGTATGACTCCAGAGGAGTGGGATCAAAGTCTGATCATTTTAGAGAAGGAACAAACTGATGATGAAGATGCGCATTTTTAAAAATTTGTTGTTCTCATCTAACGCGACTCCTACCGAACGGATAAATTAATTGACCCCGCTTCTTTTAGGTGCCAATGTGTCGATGCTAGTATTATTTAATTGCAGACATTAATACAATCGCTAAATTTCTCTCTGGGCCACTGTGTACTAGTTTTACAAATATTTTCAAATCATCATATTCGCGCGCTATTTTACGTTGCTGGTTGTAGGCCATGCCGCGCCAATAATAGGCATAGGCGGCCCTAGGATTCGCTTCGATTACTGCGGTCATTTGCTCAATGGTTTCGTCAATCTTGCCGGATGCCATTAGGATCTCACCCAGTGCTTGGGCAGCAAGTGCATTACCAGAATTAGTCGCGAGTAACGACCTGGCTATAGCCTCGGCTTCTACATATTGCGCATGTTTTAGCTCTGGATCGGTTTCTTTGGAGGCATTTTTTACTAAAAGCACTGCCCAGCAGGCGCGCGCATGGTCATTGTTTGTTTCTTTAATAATTTTTTCTGCCAGGTTAATATCAATGGCCTCCCAGGTTTTATAGTATTCATAAAACTCAATATCCGTGGTCATATTGATCATAGTTTTAAGAAATTCGCCTTTAGTATAATCAGTACTTTTGGCACTAATAGCTTGCGCTAAGGTTATTGTATCTTGGCTTTGCCCCAAGGTTTTTGCAAACTCGACGAGCTGCCGGCTTGCAAGGCTTTCGGCCATCATGTTCATCAGGTCTTTTTTCTCATCAGCCGAGAGACCGCCAAAGCCTAATATGGCCTTGCTATTAATTTCTTTTGCCCAGTGCTGCAATTCTTCGTCGCTTAATGCGTCAAAAACTACGCGCTTTTCAACACGATTGAGACCATGCAAAATATCATTGATTTGCTTAAGTTCGTTGTGGGTCACATCAAAATTAAAAACGCCACTTTCATCAAGTAGCTCACGGATTTTTTTAACTGCTGCTTCGACATTTTCGGATTTGCCGTTGCCCATACGTAGCATGGCAATAATTACATCAGCATCACTAAAGCCTGCGGCACGCCATGTATCTTCCATTCGATCAAAAGACTCGGGGTCAATAAAACCGGTACTTTCATCTACAAGTTTAAGAATTTGCTCGCTTTCTTTGGCGGTTACGCCATCTTCAATCGATGCAAGTTTTGGTGTTATCTCGGCGTAGTTTGCTGTTGATAACGCATGTAATGGTGGTACGACTTGATCATCCACACGTCGTGGCAGATGGTCTTTGGCGCTTGTTAAGTTAGCTAGCGCAATGTTTTTAGTCCGTGTGCTATTGTCGATAAAAGTTTGCAATTCATCATCATTACTCTGGTCGGTGATTTTGTTTGTTGCATCATACATCTCATCAATTGCATTAAGCGAACGCTGAAGTTCATCTTGCGCTTTTTGTGCCTGAGCTTGCGCTTCGAGTGCCTGCCTTTGCGCCTCTTCGGCCTCGTTTCTCAGTGCTTCATACTCCTGGCATGACACTTGCTGATTTTGTGGGTCATTGGGCAACGTTTCTTCGAACTTTTGTTGAGCTTGGGTAAGCTCGTCTTGAGCGTCAGCTAGCTCTTGTTGCCGTGCTGCAAGCTCGTTTTCTTTTTGGGCAAGCTCATTGCGTGCGCTGTCAATCTTTGCGCGTAAGCTTTGCAGTTTTTGTTGATAATGCGTCATAGCTGCATTAAACGCGGCGGTATCAATAGTATTAATATTTATGCTGCGTGCATTGGGCGGCGAGCCTTCGCTGCGCGTCTCGGTCTTTTGAAAATTTGCTGGGTCAGGGATCTCTAAATCGGCAAACTCAGCCTCAAGTTGGGCAATAATTTGCTGAATCGAAGCAATATCGTCGATAAGCAGGGTAATCGCCGATGATAAACATGTAATCTTGTTGCTTGTAGCATCAGAGACTGCTTGTACAGTGTTTGCGTTAGGTACGTTTGGTACATTAGGTATTCTTTGATCGATTGGAATAAAAGAACACATAATCATCTCCAGAGTACGTATAGTCTACATTTTTTATACTCGTAAAAAAGAAGCTTAACTAGGGATACCCCATAATATGTTTAGTATTATTTACCCAGATTACTTTGCTTTGGTTAACCATAAGACTGAGTTTTTATGTGTAAGTGGCGCCATCAGCGAAGAAGAGTATTTAGCGGGCTTGCAAAAAGCAGGGCTTGTTGATGTTGAAGTTCGCGATCGTCTTTTTTATGATGCTCCGCAAATTGAAGGATTAGCCGCATCTAATCTTGAAAATCTATGTGGCTGTGAAGATATTAAAGCACAATTACCCGCTTTATTGCTTAGTCTCGAAGGTAAAATCTGGAGCGCCAAGGTTTATGCGCATAAACCATAAGTCTTTTCTTTGTTTAATATTGTTTACATAATCAGGGCGTGTCCCTAAATTAAATCGTCATTGTTCGCGAAAGCGGCAATCCAGTAGCAAATACGATGAATTTTAGCATTTGGATCCTAAGCTTTCGCGGGGATGACATAAAAGACAATTAAATCAAAATTATTTATTTTGTAACGAAAAAATACATTATAACAATGAGTTAGAAGCATCATTAAAAAACTATGAATCAATTTAGGGACACGCCCTGACTAAATAAAAACATAGCCGCAGTCTAGTTGCTTACGTTATGGTGCTGCTTCGTGGATGACAACGATAACAAATTGCACGGTCGTGAGGTCATTGTTCTTTTTGAGTTAGGCGCACTCGGCGACAGTATAATGACCTTACCGGCTATGCAGGCAGTGCGTTGTGCTCAACCACAAGCTCACATAGTACGCGTGCACGAAAAGCGTATGAGTGAATTTTTTCGCGGTTGCCCGTTAGCAGATGTTTTTATTGCTTATGATCGTTCGCAAGCAAAACAAAAAGCAGCCTTAAATTTATTAAATAACTTGCGAGCTTTAAATCTCGCCAGCATTGCTAATTTGCACACCCCAGATTTTGCGCGTCCGCTGCGTTATTATTTGCGTGATAGCTTGTTTCTATTGCTTTCTAAAGCACCACAAAGGCTCGCGTGGACGCATTCAATTGACAATCTGTTAATTACCGATGGGATACCACGTAAGTTTTTTGGCCAACAGCGTATTGATCAAGAGATATTAGCCGTTGTGCAACCTTTAATAAAAAATACAAATATACAAACTACCGCAAAAGTTTTGTATTGGCTAAGCGATAACGAACGCGACGCCACCTTACATCTATATGCACAGCATGCAACTACTGCAGGCATAATGGCGGATCATCCATATTTTTGTGTGGCACCTTTCGCACGAGCGCCAACGCGTGAATGGTCGCTGTCATCAATGGGGCAAGCGGTTGAGTTGATTGTCAAGCAAACCGGATTAATACCGGTGATTTTAGGGGCGGCGTCCGATCGTTCAAAGTTATCAAGCCTACTAGAGCAAATTCATAAACCGGTTGTTGATCTTGTCGGTACTAGTTCAATTCGTGATGCAGCAACGCTTATGGCTAAAGCAACTTTTACTTTATCAGTAGATACGGGCTTGATGCATTTGTCAGCTCTAATGGGTACGCCGGTTGTCGCGATATTTACTGCGGGTAACCCGGTGCGTTGGCATCCGTTACCACAAGCAGAAATTCGTATTGTTGCCGCTAATTGTACTTGCAGTCCATGCTATCGTTTTACCTGTGATGATTTATGTTGTCATAAAGAGATTACAACTACAATAGTTGCTCAAGCCGCGATTGAATGTTATCAACAGATTACTAGCGAATAATTTAATAAGTATCTTTATTGTATCTTGCATTCCTATTATATGAACGCCATGATTAGAGGCAAACTAAATATTGCCATAACAATTGCTATACTAGCCGTTTTTGCTTTCATTGCGCAAGGCCGCACTTTTATTACTTCAAAAGGCTTGACCTTTGATGAAAGTCTTTATGTGACCGCAGGTTATGCCTACTTGAAAGGTGCTAATTTAAAACTCAATAACGAACACCCACCCCTAATTAAATATATTCTTGGTTTGCCTAATTTAATTGCCGCCAATGATAATTATACTGATACTAACGAAAATAAATGGCGCCGCGCCCGTCGTTTTTTAGGTTCTGAAGTTTCTGATCGTGATGCATTTATCAGGCGTGCGCGTTATGCCAATCTCGTGCTTGGGGTATTTCTTATAGCTATTCTTTTTATTTGGTCTTATCGATTATTTGGCCCTGCTGCTGCTGCGTTTACTGCGGTGCTTGCAGCATTTGAGCCGAACCTTATTGCTCATTCTTCACTAGCTACTCTTGATGTTGGTGCCACGGCCTTTTTTATCCTTTTTCTATATATTTTATGGGAGTGGCATAATCATCTCACTTGCAATTGGTTGCATGCAGTAGGACTTGCCACCGGTTTGGCAGTCTGCACAAAATTTTCTAATTTTGGTCTTTGTTTTGGCGTCGTGGTACCAACAATATTAATTACCACATATGTTGAACAAGGTTCACCGCGCGGGTGCTTTAAGATAAGGGCGGTATTAAAAATTGGTTTAGGTCGACTAGTGCGCGTTGGTGTTATTGCATTGAGTGTATTAGTGATAATTTACCAAGTGCATAGCATTGGCGAATTTTTTCTGGGTTTTGGCGATCAAGCAAGCCACGCCGGGCATGGGCATGGGTCATACTTTTTTGGTCAATACGGCAAACATGGATGGGCTTCATATTATTTAATGGCGTTTTTATTAAAAATACCACTTGGTACATTAGTTATAATTATTCTCTCGCTAGCTTTTTATAAACGAGGCAAGGCACTAAATTGGCGTGATGGAGGTTATATAGTCGGTATACTTGCATTTATGATGTTGTTATTCACTCTCGGGCGTATTCATATAGGTATTCGCTACGTGTTGCCAGCTTTAGCCCTGTTTATACTTTTGGCAGGTCGTTTTGGCTCTTGTCTCGATTTTAAAAATGCGAAACTATTAACGCTAGGCGTGTTATCACTAACGCTTTGGTCAGTTCAAGCCAGCGTACAAACCGCGCCGCATTACCTTGCTTATTTTAATGAAATTGTAGGTGGGTCAAACGGTGGTTTTCGCTATTTAAGTGATTCAAATGTCGATTGGGGTCAGGATGTTGCACAATTATCATTATGGAGTGCCAACAAACCAACATTACTGATTGCAGATGTTTTTTCTAATGTAAAAGAATTCTATCCAATAGATACGATTGTTGCTAAAGCTAAGCAGTCTAATGATGCTTTATCATTTGTAAAAACTCTAGAGCCTAAAAGAGATCTCGTTGCCATTAGCGCTACGGCGTTGATGCGCCCTGGTCAAGAAGAATTGGCTTATCCGGTCTCAACATATACTTGGCCACTAATTACAACTATTGGCCATTCAATTTTTATCTATGATATTACCGATATTCCCAATGCTTATGTCACTTTGGCACAACATTTTTTGCAACAAGCAATTACTGATAAATATCCACACTATAACGAAATTGCGAAATGGCTTATGTTGCGTGCAAAAGCTCGTCATCCTAATAATAACGCTATAACTGCAGCTTTAATAGTTATGGGCAGTAGATAGTTTAATGGAGATTTCTGGCTTGAAATTTACACTAAGCGTACCTGTGAAAATGCCATAACAGTTTTTGCCCGTCTATCTTTATTTTGTATAGGGTTAATATTATTATTCGTGCATTTAACATTATTCATAGTAAATTTAGTCCTCTCAAGACGTCGACATAAGCAGTTAATGGCAGAAACAAACTCTTCATTTTAGTGAATTTTGTTCACCTAAAATAAAAACGCTTAGGTATTGCAAACCAAAAATAGCCTTATATTCGGCTATAATACACATTTTTTTTTAATACAGTTGACAATCTTATTGCCGTTTTGATAAGCAAACGCCAACACATTTGGTAGAAGTCTTAAGCAAGGCAGCTTAAGTCTGCTCTAGGTGGGCCTTAATACCAAAGCGAATTATCGCAGGTATGGTGCTTGTGATATTCGTGATGGTTACGAGCCCATTTTTTTTTGTTTTTATTGCAGAGATTGAAAAGTGGTTTTACGTGGGCGAAGAATTATCTATACGTGCAGAAGTCGAGCGGGCGGTATCGCCTGTATTAGCAGGGCATGGCTATGAAGTTGTGCTTTGTGAATTTCTGCCACGTCAACATATTTTACGATTATATATCGATCGTGCTGATGGGCGTGCTGATGGGCGTGCTGATGGGCGTGCTGATGGGCGTGATAGCGGGGTCGGTGTAGAGGATTGCGCCCGTGTTTCTCGTCTCGTTGGCGATGTACTTGATGCAGAAGGTATATCAGATAATATTTCTGGTCGTTATCATTTAGAAGTATCATCACCTGGTCTTGACCGACCATTAGTAAAGCCTGCAGATTTTCGGCGTTTTATTGGGCAGAAGGTCAAAATAACTACACGGCAACCATTAGAGGGGCGAAAGCGTTTTAATGGTGAGCTAATAAGTTGTGATGCAAATAATATTAACGTAGCTATTGATGGCAATTTGTACGCCATTGCTTTTGAGCTTATTTTGCGCGCCAATTTGGTGCCAGAGCTTTAATCTAAATGGGAGAGGTTTTGACTTAACGCTAATCACGTTGTGCTTAGAGCTACTTTTGTCAGGGGTTTAAGTACAGCGGGGGTCAAGGAGATGCGATCATGTCAGATGAGAACCTCACTACCGTTCTCGATGTGGTTAGCAAAGAGAAAGGAATAGACCGCAAGGTCTTAATCCAAGCTCTCGAAGAAGCAATTTTAGCCTCAGCAAAACGTGCTTTTGGCGCGGAGCGTAATCTTCTTGCGCAGTTTAACGCTGAGAAGGGTGCTGTTGATCTTACCCAGACGATTAAGGTCGTTGAAAATATTGAAGATGTATACAATGAAATAACCGTCGATGAATGCAGCCAACGCAATATTGATGTTGATCTTGGCGATGAGATGGTTTTTCCGATTTACTACCTTGATCAAGATGCTGCCGCCGCTCGTGAGCAAGATAATATGTATGGAGATATTTTACGGCTTAAAACTTATCGTCGAGGTTTTGGCCGTATCGCTGCACAAACCGCTAAACAAGTTATTATTCAACGCATTCGTGATGCTGAACGCAATATAGTATATACCGAGTATAAAGACAGAAAAGGCGAATTAGTTACGGGTATAGTTCGTCGTTTTGAACGTGGTAATATTATTGTTGATTTAGGGCGAGCCGAGGCAGTTATGCCCATGCGTGAGCAAGTGCCGCGTGAGTCATATCGTGCTGCAGATCGTATTCAAGCATATGTTATTGAAGTTCAAGAGCATGCACGTGGGCCACAGATTGTGCTATCGCGTACATGTCCAGAGCTATTAGTGAAACTTTTTGAGCTTGAAGTGCCTGAAATTTATGAAGGTATTGTTAAAATTGAAAGCGCCGCACGTGAGCCAGGCGCTAGAGCCAAGATTGCCGTTTCGTCTACCGATCGCGATGTTGATCCCGTTGGTGCGTGTGTTGGTATGAAAGGTTCACGGGTGCAAGCAGTAGTTCAAGAGCTTCGCGGTGAAAAAATCGATATTGTCCCTTATAGTGAGGATCCTGCAACTTTCGTATGCAATGCCCTACAACCTGCTGAAGTCAGCCGCGTTCTTATTGATGAAGGCAATCATGCCATGGAAATTATTGTTCCTGATGATCAGCTTTCATTAGCCATTGGCCGTAAAGGGCAAAATGTGCGTTTAGCTTCACAGTTAACCGGATGGCGACTCGATATTCACTCTGAATCACGTATAGCTGAAATAAAAGATAAAGCCTGGAAGTCATTATCTAGAGTAGATGGTCTTAATGAGTTTTTAATTCAAACTTTATACAATCATGGTATTCGTTCAGCACAACAATTATTTGATTCACAGCATGATTTTCTTATGCAATTCCCCGGAATGGATGATGGTTTGCTTGATAGTGTGTTGGCTAGCGCCAAGCAGATTGCTGCTGAAGAAAAAGAAAGTGAAGAAAATGCTCGTGTTGATGCTGAACGCGCGCAAAAAGCAGTTGATGCAGCTAAACGTTTGCAAGAAATCCTTGGCCTTGATGATCTTGGCCGTTTGCAAAAAGTACGCGGAGTCGGTGAGTCTATGTTGAAGCAGTTGCAAGATACTGGTTTTATCAAAGTTGAAGAAATTGCCGATGCGTCAGTTGAAGATTTAGCAGAAAAACTTTCAATTAGTGAGAGCAAAGCAAAACAACTCAAGTATGCTGCCTCGCAATGGCTAAAAGAAGAGAATGATATTCGTAGTACTGCTGATGAACTTGGTATCAGTGTTGAAGACGGTATTGCCAAATTAACCTCATTAACCACTGACGTGAGTAAAAACAAAGAGCAATCGCAGTCTGAAGTCTCTGGTAGTCCTGCGTAACTATTAAGGAATTAAAAAGTATTTGATGATGATGTGCGCAACAACACATAGAGAGGATATCATTTCGACGACACCACAGCGTAGTTGTGTGGTATGTCGACAATCGCGTCCACTCTTTGAATTATTGCGCCTATATGAAAAAAACGGCGCAGTAATTATAGGTGATCCAACCGGTGGTCGGGGAGCATGGATTTGTTATAAACATCCATGCCTTGAAAAACTTGACGCGCGCTTAGTGTCTAAAGCTTTGCGTAAACCGGTAGTAGTATGTGAGCCAAATTTGATGCGCAAAGCTCTCGTTGACATAGCGCAACAGAAAATCTTTACAGTATTGGGCTTGGCTAGACGACAAGGAATACTTATTGTTGGGCAAGACCAGTTAGATAAACAAACGGCAGCATGCATTATTTTGGCAAAAGATGCATCTTCTCGAGTGCAACGAGCATTTGCAAAAGATGCATTTGTATTTGCTAATAGTAATGAGCTTAGTCGTGCCATAGGTTTAAAGGGCGTTTTTGTCTTGGGTATCGCTAAAAGTTCTTTTGCTAAACAGGCTGCATATTGGCTGACTGTATGGTATGAGGGACAAACTCGCGATAGCGCCTTGCCGAAGGAAGAGTGACTCGAGGTGTTGCAATGAGCAAGAAGCGAGTACATGAATTGGCAAAAGAGTATGGGCTTGACACTCGAGAAGTGTTACAGCGCCTGCAAAATGCAGGAGTAGACGCAAAAAGTCACTCTAGCTCTGTTTATGAAGAAGAAGCCCGGCAGATACTTGGCAAAACAAAAGCTGATGAAGCAGCTGAAGCCGCAGCAGCATCGCCAAGACGCCCGGGCATGATGATTGTTAAAAAACGACAAGATATTAAACCTAGGGTTGAAACTGCAAAGGTTGATGCCACGGTAGCTAATATGCCAGTGATTACAGCGCCAGTTGGAAAGATAGCCAAAGAGCAAATTAATGAGAATATTGACACTGTCGTAAAAGAAATAGAAAAACCAGCAACAACTAAAGAAGAAGTCACAAAAACTATGGTTGCCATACCCCCTGAAGCAAAGGCTGAGGTGAGATCATCCAAGCCGTCAACCAGAGCTTCATCAGCACCTGTCACATCTACACAAAAAGACTCACGAGAGCGCAAAGACAATAGGCACACCGAAGGTAGGAACAAGCCATCTTCGACGCACGGCGGTCCTCAAGAAAAAGAGCGTAAACATAATAACCATCAATCTCGCCATCAACATGGCCATTCACGCAATCATGGCCAGCAGCAGTCAAAATCTGGTGGGGCTTCACAAAATTCTTCAACACCTTCACGATCACGACCAGGTGTAGCCACTGTTGTACGTATGATTGATCGTGAGAAATTGATGGAACGCGTTCCAAGTCGGCGACTTGGCGGCAGCAGTGGTGGTAGTAGTGGTAGTGGTAGTGGTAGTGGTAGTCATTCAGGTGGCGGCCATCAAGGTCAAAATGATCGAAGACCATCATCAAACAATGGTCCGGCACAGCGTTTTGGTCAAGTTACCGAACTTAAAGTTGTGACGGATCCTTTTGGTCGCGGTCGTGAAATGATTAATGTTGGTCGCGATCGTAAATCTAAATCGCCACCTTCTGGTAAGGTTTCAAAAAAAGAACGTGCACCGAGTAAGCGTGATTTACTCGAGATGCGTGAACGAGTGCTTCACCCAGCAAGATTGAAGCGTAAAAAGTCGGCGGTAAAAGGCATCAAGAAACAGGATGTTATCGAGCGTAAAGCTTCAAAACGCATTATTCGTATGAAAGAAAGCATAATTGTTGCCGATTTTGCGCATCAGCTTGGTGTTAAAGTTACTGAAATCATCTCAAAACTCATGGGTTTGGGGATGATGATAACACAAAATCAATCAATTGATTTAGATACAGCAACGTTGCTTGCTGCTGAATACGAGTACACTGTTGAATCAACGGCTTTTAATGAAGAAAATGCGCTTGAAGCATTAGATGCTACTAAAGAAGACGAAGACCAGCAATCACGTCCACCAGTTGTTACAGTAATGGGGCACGTTGATCATGGTAAAACTTCTTTACTTGATGCTATTCGTGCTTCACGCATAGCTGCAGGTGAAGCTGGTGGCATCACCCAACATATTGGTGCATATCAAGTTGACGTAGCAGAAAAGGGCAAAATTACTTTTCTTGATACCCCAGGTCATGCAGCATTTACTTCTATGCGTGCCCGTGGCGCTCAAGTTACTGATATTGTTGTATTGGTTGTCGCCGCTGACGATGGTGTTATGCCGCAAACTGAAGAAGCGGTAAAGCATGCTCAAGCGGCTAAGGTACCTATTATTGTTGCGGTCAATAAAATTGATCGTCCTGATGCTAAGCCTGATCGGGTTATGCAAGAGCTTGCTTCTAAGTTTGACTTAACCCCTGAAGCGTGGGGTGGACAAACTCTCTATGTAAATACCTCAGCGATTAAGGGACAAGGTATTAATGATTTGCTTGATGCAATATTGCTACAAGCCGAAGTTTTAGAGCTTAAAGCAAGTGCTAATCGAGCCGCAGTTGGTGTAGTTTTAGAGGCAAAACTCGATCGTGGTCGAGGTCCGGTTGCTACTGTATTAGTACAAACAGGTACATTAAAACGAAGTGATTCGATAGTTGTTGGCGAGTATGTTGGTAAAGTACGAGCCATGCAAGATGATCAAGGCAGTAGTTTAGACTCTGCGGGCCCATCTGCAGCAGTTGAAATCACTGGTATCGAAGGTGTTCCGGCAGCAGGTGATACTGTACATACGGTTGCTTCAGAGAAAACTGCACGTGAAATTATTACTCATCGTATACAACGTAAGAACCAAGAAGCGGCTCAGCGCAGTGCGGTTACGCTTGAAGATATGATGAAGCGTATGCAAGACGCTGATGACCTTGAAGTCAAAGTTATTTTAAAAGCTGACGTGCAAGGTTCAGTTGAAGCAGTTAAAGAAGCCTTGCTTGGTTTAGTAACGCCTGAAGTTAAAGTCACCATAGTTTTAGCGGGTGTCGGCGGTATTAAAGAATCTGATATTACTTTAGCCGCTGCATCTAAAGGTATAGTTGTTGGCTTTAATGTTCGTCCCGATAACAATGCTCGCGAGCTGGCAGAGCGTGAAGGCGTACAAATTCGTAGCTACAATATTATTTATGAAGTGATTGAAGATGTTCGTCTTGCAATGCAAGGTTTATTGGCACCAGAAACTCGTGAGAAACTACTTGGTCATGCAGAAGTGCGTGAAGTCTTTCGTATTACCAAGGTTGGTCAAATTGCTGGATGCCGCTTAATAGATGGCAAAGCATTACGTGCAGCTCGTGTACGCGTATTACGTGATAGCGTACAAATTCACGATGGTTCGGTTTCTTCTTTGAAACATTTCAAAAATGACGTACGAGAAGTTGATGCAGGCCAAGAATGTGGTGTCGGCGTGCAGGATTATAACGACATCAAAGTTGGCGATATGCTTGAGTTCTATCAAATTGAAGAAATCGCACGTGTATTGCATGCACCAGTAACTAGTGGCAAACGTCATGACGGTGGTTCGGGTGCATCAGCAACCCCATAAGTATATCTAATTTTTAAGATTTGCTTTTTTAAGGTATTACGTTTTTATATCCTTTGTGATCAAAGGTTTGGGGTTTATATGATTGTTGGAGTCATGGAATTAACCATGGCGTTGTATGACAACGATTCATTAAAAGATAAGCGATCAGTAGTTAAAAGGACAATCGGTCGCTTACAGAGTAATTTTAATATTGCTGCAGCCGAAGTCGAAGATCAAGATTGCACAGATCATGCGGTGCTTGGGATTGTTGCTGTAGGTAATGATCGTCGTTACGTTCAAGGATTACTCGATAAAGTTGAGCATTTCGTTATTAAAATGGCGCTAGCAGATGTGCTCGATGCTCATAAGATTATTGAGAATTATTAAAATAACGTAACTATTAAGGTGAATTGCAGGGATCATTAGCGGTGGCAGGCTTTGCTTTCGAATCTAATGAATCAATAGGACAACCACTGTTAGGTTTACGATCAGAGGCTTTTGTAAGTGGATTTGCTGTCGTAGTAAAACTCCAACTAATGGGTATAGTCGGTAAGATATTACCATCAAAGTCGGTACCACCGGTGGGAGTTATAGTTATACGTAGTCTTTGTTTTGCAGGAAATATGCGAGTATCAAGTTTAAAACGCCATTCTTTATTTGTAGCATTATAAGTGGCCTTTGCATTTAAACCTGTATCGACCCAGGTTTTGCCATTATGATATTCAAGTTTAAAAATTCCGGTAGGTGGTGTTTTTAAAGGCGCATCAATCAAAAGTACAGCTTGGCCAAGTAAAGGATTAATGTTGATAGCATGACTTATAGGTAGAATAGGTTTAAAAATATTTTTTTTAGTAGTGCAGCTAAGATTAATAGTTTTTTCGAAATCAAGCGGAATAGCTGATGATGGGCTAATATTGCATTCTGTTTGAGAAGGTTGTGATTCAATAGAAATATTTAACGAAGTGGTATTTGGTATTCTCGCAATTTTTAGTTGCATACGGCCATTATTGGTTATGTATATAATAGTTGTTTTATTTATTGCTAAACCAACTCGACCGGTTATTCCTTTGGCTGAAATCCAAAGTTTTATTGCTTGTGCTTGTGAAGTTTTATTTTTAGCCTGTGCTCTTGGATTGGTCCATGTAAAACTAATACACAGGCAAAAACAAAAATAAAACATAAACGATTTATTTGGATATAAAATCATATAAATATTTCATTAACATAATTGTTTTGATGAAGTAACTCTAAGTTTCGTTTAATTTTATGGTTCAGAGGAAGATATAAAAGGTAACATAATAGTAAATTCGGTTCCATTATCTGAGTTAGAAGTAACATGCAAAGCGCCATTGTGTTGCTGAATAATTTCTCGGCATATGCTTAAACCTAAACCAGTATGTCCATCATTGGCTTTAGTGGTAAAAAATGGTTCAAAAACACGTGAAAGGCTAGTGGGTAAAATTCCAGGACCAGTATCAATAATATGTAGTAATACTTGATTATCATTTCGTTGTGCTTTAATTTTAAGTTCACGTTTTGTACATGTTGGCGCTCGCATGGCTTCTTCAGCGTTCATAAGCAGATGTAAAACAACTTCTGCTATTTGTCCCGGATTTGCAGAGATAGATAAATTAGGAGCCAAATCAAGTTCAATAGCTGCGGTACAACGCATTTGTGCGCCAGCGATACGCAAAGCAGAACGTACAGCATCACCTAAGTCAAATACTGATGAATCAGTTTTTTCACTACGCGATATTAGCCGGACATCGCGCGCAATTTCCATAATGCGTGAAGCGCCATTTTCAGCGCTGGCAATCATTTGCTTAATATTTTCGAGTGTATTCTTATCGCTTTGGTAATTGTTGTCTTCGTTATCATTATTTATATGGTCAAGTTCGTAGCGGACTAATTCTAAATTAGCCAAAATGCATGAGAGAGGATTATTTATTTCGTGCACCATACCTGCGGCTAGTTGGCCAACTGCACCAAGACGCGAAGCACCAGCCATAGTGTGTATTCTACGTAAATTATCAAGAGCTATAGCCACTTGATGAGCCAATAAATCTGCACGATCTAGGTCGCGTTGAATAAAAGGACGATGTGCTGGTCGACGATTAAGAGTTAAGACACCAACAAGCGATACTCCACGAAACAGCGGATAAACAATACTGCTTAGGGGACGGTTTGCTTGAGGAATGTTATTGAATCGCAAGTCACCATTAAGTCCGCCATTTAATACAACAGGAGTTCGTTTAGTTGCTATACGGCCGGCAACACATGAATCCATAGGTATGCTTTGACCTGCAGTTTGAATAGCATGAGGATTTGTTGAGTGAGCTACATACAATCTTCCTTCACCATCAGGTAAAAGCAGTGATGCTTCATCGGCATTCATAACAAAAGCAGCATTTTTAACGATGAATTCAGGTAAATGTTCACGCTCAGCACTGAATACATCGTGAATGGCACTACATAATTTGCCAATATACTGATGGTAGCGATATTTAGATGTTTGATTCAATATATCAACTAGTTCTGTTTCAATCAGTGGACGCTGCAATATATCAAATGCACCAGCACGAAGTGTTGCTACTGCTCGCTTTAAAGAATTAGTGGTTGCAACTGAAACAACTACAGTTTCAGGTTCTTTTTGAGTTAACGTATCAATTACAGTAACTGCGTCTGCTTGTAGAAAATCAATATCAACTAGACATAATTCAATAGTAATAATGCGTAAGTACTTCAATGCATGCCTAAGGTCAGTAACAGCAATGACACTTGCATTTAGATTATTGGCAATTTCAGTAGTTTCTTGGGCAAATGAAGTATCACCAATAACTAGTATTTTACCGATGTCGTTAACATTGTTGCTATGCATTATAGTATTTAATGAAGATGACACTTTTGGCCTATTTACCGCATGATGAAGTCGAGAATGATCAGTAACAGCAATAATAGTAGGTTTTTGCTTTTTTGTAAAAGCTACCATCTAATTCCTCAATGGTAAGCTTTGCAAAATGTATACCAATATAGCTATTAGTTATTGATTACCTTAATAATGTGAACAACATAACAATTATTCGAAGTTTATATCATGTTGATGTATTAGAATTACAAAGTGTTATGGTATTTTAAGCCCAGGGTATAATCACCCCAGTGCAATATAATTGCATGATAGGTAAGTAAATTGCTGATGACATATATAAAAATAATAGTAGGTAAAAAATACCCACATATGAGTTATAATGGTTTGCTTAATATTTTTTTAAAGAATATGGTTTAAGAATGTTTGTAATATGGGTTTTAAAATTACAGGTACATGAAATGCTTACAATTTTAAAAATAGGATTAATTGTTACTATATTCATTGGAAATATAAATATGGTATACGCCAGCCCAAGGTTATCGATAGGCAAAAAATTTGGCTGCATTATTAAAGAAGGGCAGGTAATATGTTTTGGTGATCATGGATATAGTGTTACCCCAAAAAATTCATCAGTATATATTCCTAAACTTAGTAATGTAAAACAGATATCTGTCGGTAGAGATCATGCATGCGCAATAACAAATAAAAAAAGGGTATGGTGTTGGGGTGATACGGATTATGGTTTTCTAGGAGATAATAAAGACAGGAAAAATGAGCAACGACAAATACCAGTGGCTGTCTGGAAAATTAATAACGCGGTTAGTATAGCTTGTGGCGATTCATTTAGTTGTGCGCTACATCAAAATGGTGAGGTATCTTGTTGGGGCCTTGGCATTGGCGGGATTTTAGGTACAGAAAAACGTTATAGTATAAAGCCGATAAAAATAAAGGGTTTAAAAAACATTAAAAAAATTGTAGCTGCAGATCAGTTTGCCTGTGCTATTGATCAAACAAAAAAAGCTTATTGTTGGGGTACAAATAAATCAGATTTATTTGCAATACCTAACAGTAGATCATATCAGCGTTATTATAAACCCGTAAAAATATTGCTTGAAGATTTATCACAGCTTGCCTTTGGCGAAGAACATGCATGTGCACTTAAAACCAACGGAGGGATATGGTGTTGGGGTGAGAATGTTTATGGTCAAGTTGGAGTAGAAACACCTAAGACGATTATTAAACCTTTTCGTCTTGATAACCTAAAGGCAAGTTTTATCACTTTAGGTTTTGCGCATACATGCATATTACAAAAAGATGGTAGGGCCGCCTGTTGGGGACTAAATGATCATGGTGAGTTATCACAAGATGAGAATAGTTTCGAGCATTCGGTAAAACCGATAATGATTGAAAATGAACAAGCAATAGTTGATATTACGGCGGTAGAAGAATTTACCTGTATATTACAAGAAGATAGTAATATTAAATGTTGGGGTAAAGTTGATAGATTATTGGTTGATAATCAAGCCAGACAAAAAAATAATAAATTAAATATAAATATCGCTCATGCAGCAAAAGTAAAAACAATAAATAATGGTAAAAAAATATTTTTTAGTTCTAAAGACCCAACCTCAGATGTAGCTTCAAATCTTAGTAATATACAAGTTGGTAATGGTGTTGGCGGGATTAAAGGATATCCTGTTAAAGGAGCAATTAGTACCGTTTCATTAGAGATGCATTGCCAGACGAATGCTAAAAAAGTAAAGATAGGCGAAGAATTATCGTTAGCAGTTTTAAATTTACCTGAAGATGTATTAGTACAAATTGGTGAGACTAAAGCGAAGATTTTACAAAAAAAATTAAAACAATTAGTAGTGATAGTACCACCACCAAAGTTTGGGGTTGGTAAGAAGAAAATTATATTGAGTTTGCCTGATCGTATAGTTATGTGCGGTGAAATAATAATTACAGAATGAAAAAATAGTATTTAAATATATAAGAAAAGAGAATTCTTATGATTGTATCAGTAAAAAATCTGACTTTTGATTACCCAGGGACACGGGCTTTAGATGATGTTTCGTTTGAACTCGTACCGCAAAGTATTACGGCTTTAGTCGGTCCGAATGGTGCCGGTAAAACAACATTATTACGTTGTTTGGCAGCATTAGAAGAACCAATGACTGGTGAGATTGTAATTAATGGTATAGATACGATTGCAAAGCCGCGTTTATGTCATAGCCAAGTCGGCTATCTTTCTGATTTTTTTGGTCTCTATGATGAACTCACCGTTTATCATTGTTTGCAACACGCCGCAGCGATGCGGGGTTTTAAAGGTCAAAAAGTTTATGATTATACTCATAAGACTGCGGCACGATTAGATTTAACCGATAAACTCACCAAACATGCCAGCGAATTATCTCGTGGCTGGCGACAACGCCTTGCTATTGCACAGGCGATAATACATGATCCAAAAATATTGTTGCTTGATGAACCAGCATCTGGTCTTGATCCCGAAGCTAGGCATTCTCTCGCAACATTATTTTTAGAGCTTAAAGATAGCGGGATGACACTTTTAGTTTCTTCGCATATTCTCGCAGAGTTAGAAGAATACTCAACCAATATGTTGGTTTTGCGTGAAGGTAAAATAACTGATTGTAGCCAAACTAATTTTATTTCGAATAAATCTGAAAATATTGCAGCCTGTGTGATAAATTTGGTGCAACCAATTAATGATTTAGAACAGCAACTCAGTAGCATTGATGGACTAAGTGATATTAGTTGTAAAGAATTATCAGCACGTTTTTTATATACCAATGATGCTGAAGCTCAGCATAAGTTATTGCGTCAATTAATTGAACGCGACTTGCCAATTTGCGGTTTTATGATTGAAAAACGTAGCATGCAAGATGTGTATCTATCAATTAAAGATAAGCACGATAAGGAGTACAGCAAGTGATTATTAACCCTGAATTACGGCGTAATCTCTGGCTTGAAATAACCCATACTCGTCTAATAGTCATGCCGATTGTACTTGGTTCGATTTTTGCATTACTCTACCTTGCAAGTGCAGATGCAGATTTAATAGGTTCAATAACTATAGTTATTTATATTGCGCTGACCTTTTTTTGGGGAGCAAGATTAGCTAGTGAATCAATTTTTGCCGAAGTTCGCGAGCGTACTTGGGACGCCCAACGCCTATCTTCAATTAGCCCGTGGACTATGACTTGGGGTAAATTATTCGGTAGTACAGCATATGCTTGGTATGGCGGTGTTTTTTGTCTGGCAGTTTTCATTTGGCAAGTACGTTTTGATAATGATTGGTATAAGACAGTATTGATTTTGATACTTGGTGCATTGTTAGTGCAAACACTTGCATTATTTTCTAGCATGCACATGATTATAAAAAGTAAAGTAATTTCACGTTCACAATCTGCGGCTGTCCCTCTTTTAGCTATAGCAGCTATGATTCCATTTTTAATTATTGGTGTATCTACTAAGGTAACTAATTTTACTTTTTTTCAATATTCGTTTGCGTCTATTGATTTCAGTTTAGCATCGCTTATCGCATTTTTAATATGGGCACTTTGGGGAGTTGAAAGGCTAATGCGTGCTGAGCTGAAATATCGTAAAATGCCTATCGCATGGGCGGGCTTTTTATTGTTTTTAATAGCGTATATTGCAGGGTTTGATTTTTCAGAAGCAATTAATGATTTCAATAAAAATTTAAGTACTCTCTCATCTTGGTTAATTGCATTTTTAACTGGTATAGGTATTACTTGGCTTACCATACTCGCTGAAAAGAAAGACCCTATTGCTTGGCAACGTCTGTGGCAAAGAGTTAAAGAGCATAATTACCGCCGGGCCATTGAAAGTTTACCGGCATGGAGCATTTCGTTATTTGTTGCGATATTTGCCGCGATTATATTATCAATACTATTGCTTTCAATGACAATCATTGATAATACGCCACTAATAATCATAAATTTAGTACTATTTCTTTGTCGTGATGTTGCCTTAGTAATTTGGCTAAATTTATCAGAAAATCAACGCCGCGCTGATGTTTTTGCGGTTATTTGGTTGTTGCTTATTTATACAATATTCCCGATGTTATTTAAAACTATAGGGTTAACCGCGGTTGCTGCTTGTTTTCGCGTTGAAACTACTGATTATGCTTTGGTGAGTATGTTCGCTGCATTGCTTGAGTGTATCGCTTTGGGGTATCTTATCAATAGACGTTGGCAGCGCTGGAAAAATAAGAAGATTTTGATACAACTACATAATTAAGGGTGTCACCCAATAGAAGGGTCTAGCAAAAAGTAGCAGTCTATCAGCTATATCATCACCTTTCATTCCCCGTCCCCTATTCTCGGTTCTTTAAATACCCAGTTTAAAATCGATTGGTTAAAGATAAACAGTCGGTCATCATATAAAAATGAAGATTTAAAGAACAGAGATTAGAGAATTAGGAATTTTAAGGGAGCTTATTCTTAATCGTGTCTAATATTTTTAATGACACTTTAATGGTGACGATCATAGCGACCTTTTTGAATTACACTTAGTAGTAGACGGGCTAGTTATTAAATAAAAAAATCGATCTAAGGTTATAAAATATTTAACCAGTTATTGAACTATTAACCAATGTGTATGTAAAGGAACGGGCTTTTACCGTTTAGCCCCAAAACTGCTATGGGAACAACCTATATAGTTAAGCAAGGTGATTATTTAGCAAAAATTGCCCAAAAAAATGGATACCATAACTGGCGCACTATTTATAACCATAAAGACAATACTTCGTTTCGTCAAAAACGACCAAATCCTAATATTCTTTTGGCCGGTGATAAACTGATTTTGCCGGATAAAATTCTTAAAGAAGTTTCGTGCCAAACTGAAAAAAGGCATACCTTTAGGCTAAAAACCGAAAAGATAAAATTAAAGATAGTATTAAAAGATATGGCTGGCAAAGGCATCAGCTATAAAAAATATTTACTTGAGACCTCTACAAAAACTTATGAACGAACACAAGCTGAAGATTTATTTTTAGCGCGTAAGGGTATAGTTGAAGAAACATTATCGCTTGAAGAAGATAATTTGAAATTAAAAGTTTGGCTTGATGAAATGGAGTCTGATGAACAAAACAATGATGACCAGCCCCATTTCGAGTGGGAAATAAAACTCGGTGACTTAGACCCACTCGAAGAAATCTCTGGAATTAAGGCAAGGTTGAACAATTTAGGCTTTACCTGCGGAGAAGTTGACAATAATAAAGATGAACATCTAACAAAAGCAATAGAAAATTTTCAAACTTGGCACAGCATTAAACCAAGCGGTAAGCTAGATTTGCCAACTCAGAAAAAAATTGCTGAACAACACGGTAGCTAAACAAAAAAAGAGGCATTGCATGAGTGGCAAGTCTAAAAAACTTCTTCTTTGCCCGATAGATACTAATGTAAAAGTATTGCCTAAAATAAAATTTACATTTGAAGAATATACAGAAGTTGAGATTGATATAGATAAATCACCATGGAATTCATACAAGCAAAAGTACGAAAAAGTAGTGATTAAAGGTAAAAAGAATTGGGTAAAAAAAATTAACGACAAATGGATATATGTCTTTAGATCAACTAAAGATCCTAACTATTTTAAATTCAACAGAGAAATCCACGCGCTTAATGGCAAATTTCGTGAAATTGATATTGATACGCGCAATTATAAAAAAGAGGATACCTGGGAGGATAGTAAGCCATTTTGGTTAGAAATCGATGAGGTAAAGGTTGATTACTATGTTTGCCTCTCACAGATACAATTAAATATGAGTAGGATAGAAGATATTAGAAGTGAGTTAAATAATAATGGATATAGTAAGCGATTACAGAAAATAGAGTTAGATAATGAAAGTGTTGCTAATAAACAGCAATACATTTTATTGTATGACTATCTAGAGCTTGCAGAAAAATATAGCCAAAAATATGTTAGAAAGACGAACTCATTTAGTTCGTGGGTTGAAGTAGTAAAAGAAAAGAAATTCATTAATGATCGTATTAATGAAATTTGCAATTATAAAAGCGAATACTGGAAACATGTTGACCGGCAACTCGTTGAAAAAGATAAAAAAGAGTATCTCAATACTTATGCCGATAAATTAGTAGATTATGCTAAAATACATGAGCTGTTACTTGGCATTTTTAAAACAGCAGCATTCACCCAATTACAAAAAGATTATGAAGATAATAATGAAAAAGAATTTTTCGAAAAATATATTCCGGCACTGAAAAATATTAATTGGTTACGCAGTGGGTTAGAGTACTTAAAAGATATAATTAACGATGATAATTGTCTTTTAAATAAACGCCAAGCATTTGCCAAAGAGATAAATAAAGATTTCTTTGAATTACTTACAAACAATATATTATATATATTTATAGAAGAATTAACGGTACCATTGATTGAGGTTTATGGTTCCGAAAAGGTATGTGAGTATTTATGTGCTGTAATTAAATATAATTTAAGCGTGTCGGATATTAAAATCGGTGAGAAATTAGTTGGCAATACTAAAATAAAATTTTTAAATGTACCAGGTAAATATGGTGATAACTGGGCGCAAAATCTAAAAAATGCCAGCAAAATATATGCAGGTATAAAAGTTTTATTTGCCACTATTAATACTTATCTTGCAGTTAAGGGTTTGTCAGAAAGTAAAAGTTTGGGCGAAGGCACTGTTCACGGGTTAGAAATTAGCGCCGGCATAGTGCAAGGTTTTGAAGCTTTAAACTTATTTTTAAAATTAAGTGACAAAACCCTTAATTTAATGGGCGCTTATGTGTCTATGGTTCAGATAATTTCAAGTACTTGGGGAATGATGGATTGTATAGAAGATAAGGATTACGATGCCGCTGTTGGTTATGGCGTGCAAATTGCCGGTAGTTTCACCTGCATGGTGGGTGCTGCCATATGCGCTAATGCTGCGGCAACTGGAACGGGATTAAGTTTGGCAGGCGCAGTGTCTCTAACCGGGGTGGGTGCTATTGTTATTGCTATAGGTGTTGGCATAGTGATCTTTGGGACATTTGTTGTTTGGATGTATAAAGACGATAAAAATGCGATTACCGAATGGATGCAATATTGTCACTACGGTATAAAAGGCAAGCAGAACAAAAATTTAGAAAACCAAATTACTGATTTAAATAATATTTTATTTGGCTTAAGCGCTTCTGCAGGAATACTTTACGGACCAATATTGTATAAAGAAAATTATTATAGTACACCCATGATTTCCTTGAAAATAAATCCTTCGCATCAAATAACTAATAAGTCAAAATTATATTATAAGTTATGTTTACAAATTGATGGCCAAGAAAAGGTAATAGCAGAAGGATCAGCGTTAGTCCATGAAACCGGATTATATTTTGTCTTAAAAGATAAGCATTCAGCACTCGCTAGCGTAGATGTAAATACTGATATTATAGACTTATACAATATCGAAAACGCTAAAATAACAGAAATTACTGATTTAGAGTCGGATATTCATATGGCTTCAAAATTATATTGTGAATATAAAATAGATTTATTTGGCGACGGTGTTTATATAATACATAATACGTTTAAGAGAGATATACTAGCGTGATATTAAGCAATTGTTTTATGCCCAGCCATCTGCTGGTAAGTCTGGAAAAGTAACTTTGCAAGTACCAGCAACTATGCCTTTAATATAAGCATAGCCATTATCATCTAGAGTCCCGCTAATTTCTTGGCCTTTAGCGGTTATTATTTTATAGCGTTCATTTGCAACCGGATAACCATCATCATTGATTAATTCAATTTCTATCCAAGAATCTAATGATGTGGTCGCCACATTGATATTATCTTTTATTTGTGGGGCTATTGCATTAAGATCTAAATCTTCTGGTAGCTTTACTACCAATAAAAACCCATTTTCAATTTGACGCTGCAAAATATTTGCGAGGGCTAAGGTTGATAAGCGATCGCAATCAGAAAATTCGCAGCAGTGAGTTAAGATCTCGCAAAAGTCAGAGCGATATGTCGGGTCATACAATACATTGCTTAACAAAGACATTGCCGTGTGTGGTAACAGTTTATTTTTATGATCATAATCATCTGCGGCGAAATATGTCACCACCCCTATTTGTTTAAACAATGACCAAAAATGCCAACGATTAGACACGCTCTTGCTCAACTTGCTACTGGCTATTTGATGCCAGTGAATTAACTTACAAATATTAAATATTAATTGGCTATAAAATTTTACTACAAGCAAAACACTTAACCAATCAACAGCCCCTCAGGCAACTCGCGCAGTTGGCCCTCATTACTAACCGCAACAACAATAGCTTCAACTTGCACTAAAAGAGTATCGTCACTTTGACGGCGTACGTCATGTTTAAAGGTAAGCCGGTAATTAGATGTGCGCTCTAGAGTAGTTTTAACTAACAAAACATCATGCAAATGCGCAGGCACTTTGTATTTAATGTGCAACTCATGCACCACAAATAGATAGCCGCGAGCTTGCCATTGTCCCAAGCTTGGTCCGTTATTGCCAGCTAACATATCAGTGCGACAGCGTTCGCAATATTTAAGATAGTTTGCGTGGTAAACGATACCCTGAGCATCGGTGTCTTCGAGATAAATTTTAACTTGTAATTGATGCTCTTGCATTAGTTGAGTTAACTTTGTCTTTTTTTATTATTTTAATTTGCGCGCTTTTGCTTGTTCAGCCTGAATTGCAGTAATGGCGATGGTGAAGACAATATCATCAACCAAGCAACCGCGGCTTAAGTCATTAACTGGTTTTTTAAGACCTTGCAACATTGGCCCGATACTTACGACATTGGCGCTGCGTTGTACGGCTTTATAGGTAACATTGCCAGCATCAAGATCGGGAAATATAAATACGGTTGCTTGACCAGCCACTTTTGATTTTGGTGCTTTTTTACGAGCAACATCAGGCATAATGGCGGCATCATATTGTAGTGGGCCATCAATAGCGAGGTCAGGTCGTTTCTTAAGCGCTAACTCAGTAGCAAGTTTTACCTTGTTAACTTCTTCACCGGCACCGCTAACACCAGTTGAATAAGATAACATTGCAACTTTAGCGGGGATACCAAAAGCAATAGCTGAATCAGCACTTTGAATTGCTATATCGGCAAGTTGTTCTGCTGTTGGATTGGGATTAACCGCGCAATCACCAAAGACCAAAACTTGTTCTGGTAAACACATAAAGAAAACACTAGAGACCAGGCTGCATTCAGGTAAGGTTTTAATGAGTTGCAAGGCGGGACGAATAGTATGAGCAGTAGTATGCACTGCACCTGAGACTAATCCGTCTGCTTCATCTAAAACCATCATCATGGTGCCAACGACAATAGAGTCGCTTAGCTCGCCAGCAGCGATTTCGGGAGTCATACCTTTATGTTTACGAAGTTCAACAAGAGGTTCAATATATTTTGCAGCAACTTTTTCAGTGTCAATAAATTCAATAGATGAAGGCAAACTAATGCCTTGTTTTTTAGCGATGGCTTGTATTTCATCAGGATTGCCTAAGAGAACACAACGTGCAATGCCACGCTCTTGCGCAATTGCTGCAGCTTCAATGGTGCGAGGTTCACTACCTTCAGGTAGTACAATACGCTTGTTAGCTGCTCGTGCAGCTTCAATAAGACGATAACGAAATGCCGGCGGTGAAAGACGTGGTATACGAACATTGCTGGTTAAAGATTTAACCCAAATGCGATCAAGATTATCTGCCACAAGATTCATTGAAATTTCTAAACGTTCGCTGTCATCGTTGGGAATTTTATGATTTATAGTGCCAACGCGAGTAGCGGCAGCATAACTACCGTCATTTACCGCAAGTATTGTTAGCCCGGCATCAAGTGCTGGCTTACATAAAGCCATGATGTTCTCTTTTGGGGTTAGCCCACCGGTAAGTAAAATACCGGCAAGTGGTGTACCACTTTTTACCGTCAGAGCAGCAGCGAGCAAAATGTCTTCGCGATCACCTGGAGTGATGACTAAGGTACCAAGTTTAAAATATTTAGCGGCATTAGCCACAGTCATGGCTGCCAAAGCAACGTCGTGAACACGACGTTTCTCAGCATCGCCTTCATGTAAAAAGGTAGCGTTAAGCGCTTGAGCAATATCTTTAACTCTAGGTGCAGCTAGCGCACGTTGACACGGAACAATAGCGAGAGTGTTTATTTTTTCAGCCTGTAATGCTTTATGAAAAGCCTCACCTTTATCTTCTAAAGTGGCACCACGGCAATCACCACATTCACCAGAAAGTGGGCCTAAATCATGGGCGGCGCCAACTTTTTTCGGCGAAGTGCAGACACGGTTAAGAATACAATTTATTTGTTGATCTTCAGCAAAACTGCCAAAGCCGCGTGCCGTAATTGCAACAATATCAGTCAGATGCTCTGGTTTTTGACCATGAGGGGCTGCAACTAAAATAAGTTCAGCATCAAGTGCTTTTAGCATAAGGTTATTGATACGGTTTGAATAGACCATATCAGGTTCAGGAATCATACCGGCAGCAATAAGAACATCAGCATTAGCAGCAGCCTTGTTACACACCTCTACTACTTGTTCCATCAATGTTTGGTCATCACCTGAGGCGAGTAGTGTTTCGACAGTGCTGCGGGCTATAGGGGCAGGTGGTGATAAATGAGCGCCTAACTGCATTAAAGCGCCAAGGCGATCACCATCAAAGGCATCGATAGGTTTTACAAAGGCAACACGTACGCCTTCTCTATCAAGAGCACGTACGAGACCAAGACAAACAGTATCAAGGCCAACATGATGGCCAACAGGAGCAAGAAGAAGAGTTCGTGGCATTTGCTACATAACCTTTTTAGACAGAAGGTAAAAAAATTGTTTAGTTATTAGTGACGTGCCGCATCATTGGCCTAAATGTCAAGTGCTTAATTATAATAATAAAAATTTATAGTATTATGATGTTTATTTAGGGATAGCCCTAGCACTATTTATAATTTCAGTAGTGTCAATGGCGATCATTAGTTCTTCATTGGTTGGTACAACTACTGCTTGAGGTCTTATTTCTTTGGTAATACGGCCATTATTGGTTTTACCATGATTAGCATTAGCCTCATTATCAACTGTAAGTCCAAAACAGCCTAGTTGTTGTATTACTTGGGCACGGATGGCGGCGGAATTTTCGCCAATACCCCCGGTAAAAACCAAAGCATCAAGACGACCTAATGGAACAATCAAGCCTGCTAAGCTTTTGGCAAGCACATAACAAAAAATATCAATTGCTAATTTGGCTCGTTCATTACCACTGGTAGCGGCTTCTTGAAGAGCTCGCATATCATTACTTAAACCTGAAATGCCCAGCAGACCTGATTTTTTATTAAGACTATTGATTATATCTTCTGCGGGTTTATTGAGGGTTTTTGCCATAAAGCTAACAATTGTGGGATCAATTGAACCACTTCGTGTACCCATTACTACACCTTCTAAAGGTGTTAGCCCCATGGTTGTATCTACACTTTTACCGTTTTTAATGGCGGTACAAGAACAACCATTACCCAAATGAGCAGTGATTATGGCGTTGTTATTGGGGGGGAGATCTAATTGGCGAATTGCTTGTTGTGCGACAAAGCGATGACTGGAGCCGTGAAATCCATAACGACGCACACGATGCTCGAAAAACCATTCGTATGGTACTGGGTAGATGTAGGCATGCGGCGGCATGGTTTGATGAAAAGCGGTATCAAATACAGCTACCTGCGGTAAATTTGCAAAGAGTTCTTTAGCTACTTCAATTCCGAGTAAATTAGGAGGATTATGCAACGGACTGATAGGAATGCATTCGCGGATTTTCGCTATAACTTCATCTGATAGTGGCATAGAACCAGAAAATTTATCGCCACCATGAACTACTCGATGACCGATACCCGCTAGATTATCAGCAAGACCAACATCTTTAAGCAAATCTACTACGGCGCGCAAAGCAACATCATGTTTGGCATGAGCCAATTCTTTTGATTGCTTTGTACCATTAAGCTGCCAATCAAGGGTAGCTTGTGGGGTACCTAGGCGTTGAGCTATGCCCGAGATATGCTGATTTCCGTTGCTGCTATCGACTACTGCGAATTTTGCTGAAGAGCTACCACAATTTAATACTAAAATGTTCATGTTTATAAAGTGTTCCCTACTTATACCTGGTTAAGGCAATAAAATTTAACCATGCAAGACTGATAAATCAGCTTCATGCATAATAGTATACGACGCTGCTTGGCGACGCGACAAAAAATAACTATTGCTCTGTAGCGCTCTGATCGGTGTTGAAGCAAGGAGGAAGATTAAAAAGATCCAACGGCAAATTGAACATTTACTGTCGATTCGCTGCGATAGGGATCTGCATTTGGATTAAAGCCTACATCAATACCAATAGGGCCAGCTGGCGTAGCATATCGCAAACCAACTCCAGGTGTAGTGCGAAGTCGCATGTTGTGCCAAGCAACCTTGGTAAGCCAGAGATTGCCAGTATCGGCAAACATAGCAAAGATTAATTCATTGGTGAGGGGTAAGCGTATTTCAGCTTTAAATAACACATAGTGGTTACCGCCGGTTGGTAGTGGCAAAATATAAACGCCATTTTCACTGGTTATGTAGGCACGGTTACGCCAAACGCAGTGGCTTTTAAGACTTTGTGGTGAAGTATTTGAACGAGTAACTATGCATACGTCATCGGCCAACATTGCGGTTTCTTGAAAACCACGCAAAGTAGTACTGCCGCCTAGATAAAAACGTTCATCAAGAGGAACATTGCCACTTAGTAAGGTACCCCAACGTGCTGATAGAGCTAATACAGATTTGCCCAAAGGTACATAACCAGCAAGGTTACTTTCAATACGGCTGAAATTAAAGCGCGACCAATCATCAGCAGAGTATCCGCTTATACTATTTAATGCCTGCGATGATAATGTAGCGCCTGTACCATACAATGCTCGAGCACTGGCGATAAAACCTCGCGTTGGATTAAAAGCATTATCACGAAAATCTAAAGTGATTGTAGGACCTACTTTAAATTCTAAACGCAGACCTTCATCAAGGCGACGACGATCAGGAGTCGCGGTGAGTAGTGTGTTTTGGCAACTTATGTTCTCTCCTTGAGTAGTACCAGGAAAACATTGGAGGTTAGTTACAGAAAATTGCGGTTCGAAGGTGATACCCAGGCGTCTAAAAAATGAGATATCTATACCAAAAATTGCGCGGACGGCATCAAAAGAATAGGGGATGGCGTTATGTCGTTCACCAACGAGGTCAAAACGCAAACCAGTTTCAACTGGATAGAAAGTTAAATTAGGTAATCGGATACCTGCATGAGCCTCTATTTCAGTGCGTTCACGAATACTAAAGTTTTCATAGCGAGAATCAAGAACCTCTGCATATTCTCCATAGAACCCAAAAAACATTTTCCAATTGAGTTTTAAAGAAATGTTCAAACTTGTAGCAGTGCCATAAAGATTAAGATGAGAATAATCGACGCGTAAACGTGGGCCATCTGCAGTTGATACACCTGGCCATAATTCAAAGGCGTGACGATTACGTTCAACAACTTCAGTAACGATATCTTTGCGCTCTGCAGGTGTTTGTTCATCAACTAAACGAACGCGGACACTGGAGAATACCCCAAGATCAGCAATATTTCGTTGGTCTTGTAAAGCCTGACTTAAGCGATAAAGTTCGCCATTTTTCAGTTGCATTCGATTTTTAATCAAATTCGTGCGGGTGTAATGATTACCGCGAATTACTACGTTATCAATTCGTACCTGTGGTCCTTCAATAATACGAAAACTAACACTAGCAATAGTCGAGTCTTCACTTAGTTTTACATCGGTAAAGACATTAGCATATAAATATCCCTCATCACGGTAACTTCTGATAATAGCAATGCGAGTATCTTCAACTCCAGCATATGAAAGTGGTGTTCCGACAAGTGGGATGTGACTGCTATAGTCGTTGTCTTTATTTTGTTGGGAGGCAGTTTGCTTTACTAAATTTTGCAGCGTCTCAGTGTTTTGTGCAGTATTACCAATAAAATTTAAACTTTTAACCCGCGTTTGTACTCCTTCTTTTACCGGTATAATAACATGTGCGCCTTCAGTAGTTTTTTCAAACCTTGCTTTACCAACCGTAGCGTTAAGAAACCCCTTATCATGATATGCCGCTAAAATATCTTCGCATGCACGGGCATAAATTTCAAAAACCCATCTTTGTTCAGGTGCAGGCGGTGGTGATATTTTGGGTAAACGTGTGCCATTAGCTAAGGCTAATTCAGTTGAATTTATTGGCTGTACGCTACCAGTAGGTATTAGTTCTTGTATAAGTGTGTTTTGAATTTGCTGAATCAAAATATCTTTTGAAAAAGCTGAGACTCCTTCAAAATCAATATTAGTTACCGAAATAGCTGAACCTTCTTGAATATTAAAAAGATAACGTTCTATGGGATGGTGATGGCGATCGTAATCCTGATAACCGCGCATAGATATCTTAGCGTTAGCATATCCGAGTCTACGATAAGCATCGATAATACGTTGTTTAAAAATACTAAAATCACCAGACTGTAGTGTGTTAGTATTAGCAGGCCATAATTTTTTTAAAATATTATCAGAAAGTATTTGATTACCTATAAAATAAAGTGCCACCCGCGGGCCGGCAGTAATGTTAAAATTCACTACAGCAAAATTGTTTTTTATTGTAATTTGTGGTGAAGCAATTTGCACTTTTGCAAAACCATGTTCAAGATAAGCTTGCAGTAATCTATTTTGATCATGTTCAATATTATCAAGGTTGAGAATGTCATTGATATCCGTATGGATAAGTCTTTTGAGTATAGTTGAATGGACCAGTGGTTTGCCAACGAAATTAATTGCATTGATGCGAATAGGTATGCCTTCGTCAACCTTAATGCTAATTTCTGATGTATTGTCAGTTATTGGTAATACATCAATCGATAATGTTGCATGAGGAAAACCTATACGTTGAAGATAGTTTTTAGCTTGTTGATGTAATAATGTAGGAGTTCGACGATCAATTTCACTACCAACGGGCAATTGCAAAGCTGCAATAAATGCTCTTGATGATGATTGGGTTAAACCATTTATATATAAGGCGCCCAATTGTTGCACTGGTTTGAGCACAAAGTGTAGCACCAATGCTTGTGCACGTTGTTCAATATAGAGTTCTACCGCGGCGAAACGTCCGAGAGAATAAAGACGTTTTATTGCCGTTTGAACTGAACTAGTTGATAACAAATAACCTGGGGCAATACCTGTGAGTCGCTTAAGTTCGTCAACTTGTTCACCTGCAGGAGCGTGAATATTTACTTCGACTACAGGTAAGTTACGGTAAGGCGCTAAAGGATTTTGATCCGGAGTAACAGCAATAAATAGCGTAATTAACAGGGAGCAAAAACTCATTAACGAAACTCCCAACGAAGACGCAAATCAAGTCCAAAATCACCAAGCTGTGCATCGCTACCGGTATTCCAAGTAC